>CAYPUM010000193.1:0-7212 GCA_964413545.1 uncultured Roseibacillus sp.
CCCCCCCCGACAGCCGGAATCTCAATCGCCCCAGCGGAAGAGCCGCATCGTCGAATACCACCAGAATCTCCGGCGGCGCGATCCGGTAATACCGGGCCGCCGCCCCCACCGCTCTCCCGCTGAGATTCATGTAGGTCCGGGGTTTCAGAAGCAGCACTCCGCCCGTGCTCCGGGAGAGTTCCGCCTGCCATCGCCGCTCCTGCTTGAAGGGCGGCGCCCCCCGTGCAACCAGCCGGTCCAGAACCTCGAAGCCGACGTTGTGCCGGGTGCCGGCATACTCCCGCCCGGGGTTGCCCAAACCCACCACCATCCGTACCGCGTCGGCCATTCTGCTACCCTGTCTCGCAATGAAACGCCCGGCAGGCGCGACAACCTCCGCAAAGCGGAAACGGCCACATGCAGGTCCTCTCGAAGGCAATCACGAAGACGGAACCCGGGGCCCGGCCTACTCCTCGGTTTTCTCGCCGATCACTTCGGGCCCCTCCGCTTCTTCTTCCTCCTCCACGACGCCCACCTCGGCGCCTTCAACCTCCTCTTCAGCAGCGAGACGCGCCCTCGCAACAAGCGCCACCACCACGTCATCCCTCAGCGTGGACTTCACCCCCTCCGGCCACGCCAAATCACCCACGTGCAGGGCGTCGCCAATTTCAAGATGTTCAATCCCAGCCTCAATCGTCTCCGGAAGATCCTTGGGAAGACACTTGATCTCGATGTCATGCACGAGCTGCTCGAGCTGACCCCCGACCTTGACCCCCTCCGGTTCACCGGTGAGTTCCAGCGGCAACTGCGCCGTGATCTCCGTGCTCTCGCTGATCGCAAGGAAATCCGCGTGCAGAACCTGCCCCGTCAGGGAATCCTCCTGCACATCCTTCAAAAACGCCAGCTGGCGCCGGCCGCCGTCGATCTCAAGATCCACCAACACGTTGTCCGACGCGCTGTGGGCTCTCAAATCGTTGAATGCCTTCGCACTCACCTTGATATTAAGATTCTCCAAACCTCCGCCGTAAACAATCGAAGGGATGGACCCTTCCCGCCGCATCTGCTTGAGCACCCCGGAACCGGTCCTCTTGCGGGGCTCCGCCTTCAGTGCATGCCTCTTCGCCATCTTTCCTCAATAGTGTGGTTGCCGCCGCCGATTCGCCGCGGGGGCGGATTTGCTACACGCATCCGTTGTCGATGTCAAAGAGAGAACTCACCGATTCCCCGTCGTGAATCCGCTGGATCGCCTCCCCCAGAAGCCCCGCCACCGAAACCGCCGTCACCTTCTCCTCACACGCAACCGGCGTCGAATCCGTCGTGATCACCTCATCGATGCAGGATTCCCTGATGCGCCGGCACCCCAGATCGCCCAGCACGGCATGCGAAACCCCCGCGAAAATCCGCCGCGCCCCGCTTTCCTTCAGGACTCCGGCCGCCGCGCACAAGGTGCCGGCGGTCTCGGTCATGTCATCGACGATGAGGACGTCGCGGTCCCTGACGTTTCCAATCAAACGCATCGGTTCCACCTTGGTGGCGCTGACGCGGTGCTTGGCCACGATCGCGAGTTCCGCTCCGAGAGCGTCGGAATAGCTGCGCGCCAGCTTCACCCCGCCGACGTCCGGCGAGACCACGGTGAGATTCGATCCGTCGTCGCCGTGGCGCTGTCTCCGGAGATGCTTGACCAGCACCGGCTTCGCATAGAGGTGGTCCACCGGAAGATCAAAGAACCCCTGAATCTGCGCCGCGTGCAGGTCCATCGTCAGAACCCGGTTCACCCCCGAGGCGGAAATGAGATTCGCCACCAACTTGGCGGTGATCGGAACCCGCGGTTGATCCTTGCGGTCCTGACGGGCATATCCAAAAAACGGAATCACGGTCGTGATCCGTTCCGCGCTGGCCCGCCGCGCCGCATCCACCAGAATCAGCAACTCCATCAAATTGTGATTGGTGGGCGGACAGGTCGGCTGAATGATGAATACGTCCTGACCCCTGATATTTTCGTTGATCTTGACGTATGTTTCACCGTCGGGAAACGCGGAAACGGTGGCGTCCGTGAGCCGCGTGTGCAGATACCCGGCGATTCCAGCCGCCAACTCCGGATGAGCGGTCCCGCTGATCAGCTTCATGGCTCGGTAAGACGCTCCAGTCTGTGACGAATCCGTCGCAAATTGCAATTGCTAAAAAGGACCCCTGTTGATGTTCCCCCCTTCATCTTGATCCCCATCCCAACAAGACGGCCGGAACCGTCTTGATGAGAATCTTGAGATCAAGGAAGAGCGACCAGTTGTCGATATATTCGAGATCGAGGCGGACCCATTCCTCGAAGCTTGAAATCCGGTTGCGCCCCCCGGCCTGCCACAAGCAAGTGATGCCCGGCTTGACGCTGAGCCGCCGCCGGTGCTCGGACTTCTCGAAGTGTTCCACTTCATAGAGGGGGAGCGGGCGGGGACCCACGAGGCTCATGTCGCCCCGCAGCACATTCAAGAGCTGGGGCAGCTCGTCGATGCTGAACTTCCGAAGAAGACTCCCGAACGGAAAGATCCTCGGATCGTCCTCCAGCTTGAAGACCGGCCCGCTCATCTCGTTCCCCTGTTGAGACCTCACATCCGCCAATCGATCTTCCGCATCCGGGTGCATGGTGCGAAACTTCCACATCGTAAATGGTTTTCCGTAGCGCCCGGCGCGCTTCTGCCGGAAAAACACCGGCCCCTTCGGACTGCCGATCTTGATGAGGATCGCAACCCACCACCAGACCAGCGCCACCGAGAGACTCAGAAAGACAAGCGCTCCCAGCCGGTCGATCAGTTCCTTCACCCAAAGGGCCCACGACAATTCCGGCGTCGAGCGCAGGACCAGCATCGGCTTTCCACCGATGCTGTCGAAGTCCGGCCGCGCCACCTGCGTCTGGATGAAGTCCGCCGAGATCCAGGCTTCGACGCCCTGGATCTCACAGATTTCCACCAGTTCCGCGAGGGTTCCGAACTCGGCGTGCTTGGCGGCGAAGATGACGCGCCCCACCGATTCCTTTCGCAGGAGGCTCCCGAACTCGAGGCTGTTTCCGGGGGCCGGTTGAAAGCGGGCCACCACCTTGTAGCCGCCCTTGGCTTCCTCGGGCAGGTCTTCCTCGAACTCGCGGAGCGACTCTTCGGAGCCGACAAAAAGGACGGCCTCCTTGGCATCCTCGGCCCGCACCGAATGCAGGACCACCCCGCGCACCAAGGCTTCCCTGAGCAGGAGAAGAACCACCGCAAACGGCACCGCCGAGCCCATCACCCAGCGGCTCCGCGTCTCCACCGGAATCCTCAGAAACACCACCAATGCCCCCACCACAACCCCGACAATGATCAGAGTCTTGAACATCTGAACCAGCGAATCCCGGGTCCGCTTGCGCAACGGGTGCCGGTAATACCCGAATGACTCCAGCGCGATCGGTGTCAGCGGAATCACCACAAACAACAACGGCATCAGCTCGCTCAGACCCGGCTGCTCCATCGGCGCCAGCCCCATCAACTCACGCACCGGATCCCGAAGCAGCGAACCGATCCAGAAAGCCACCCACACCAGAAAGGCATCCAACAGTTGGAGTGCCTGTACCGAAAGCGCTTCCTTGCGACCGTGAACCATGAGCCTGGGGGGAACTGATCAGGGGACGCCGTGCCAAACCTCGCCAGCCACGAAATATCGGGATTGGAAAGGAATTCAAGAAGAAGGTGCCAAGGCGGAACGAATGAGAGAGCTCCGAAGGGATCTCAACGATTCCAACCGGCCGGGCGCGATGGTCGCGGAGGGGCCGGAACGCCTTCGGGAAACTCCGCGTCGATGCCCGCCGCCTTGAGAAAGTCAATCCTCCTCTCCCGTTTCGCAGCCAACCTCCGGTAGCTTCCTCCGGTCAGTCCGGGCGCTCGGCGTTCCCATGCCCGCGCAAGAAACTGCTGCGATCGGATGAACAGCCCCAGCGCGCGGGCCGGCCTCCGACCCAACCATTCCTTCTCGCCCCACCTCCAGAGGAGTTCCGAGAAACGACGCATTGCGCCGTACTTGTTTTCCCGTCGCCCGGTCACTTCCACCGCCCGGACGTAATAACCGGCCGCCTTCTCGAATTCTCCGCGATACCCGAGCGCCATGGCGTAGTTGATCAGGCTCTCGCCGTCGTACGGGTGGCGCTCGGTTGCGATCCGAAGGGCCTCCACAGCCTCCCCGAGGGCTTCGGCGTTGGCCTCCGGGTCGCGCTGGTAGAGCCTGAGGTGCGCCGCGCCGTAGTTCCGCGCCACCCGAAATTCCGGGGCGGTCTCGAACAATCGGCGAATCGCCGCCGCACCCTCGCGGTCCAACGACGGCTTGCGGCCGGCGAGGCGGCGCTCCACGACGAACCACTTCCCGATCATTGACAGATCGCGCCACGTCGTGGCTCCCAGACCGGCGGCCGCTGCCAGCAGGAGGGTGATGCCGATCGCTCCCGCACCCCGCCCGGAAGAGGGCCGGTCGCGCCGGGCGGGTCCCGCGATACCAAGGGAACCGGTGAGCAGACCCAGAAGCATGACATTCGGCAGGATGTGCAGTGAGAAGTCGAAGACGGAGTGGGTCATGGCCGCCGCCAATGCCCCCGCGGCGCCAATTTGGATCGCGGACAAGCCTTGGTCCGCGGTTCCTCCGTTGTCCGGAATGCCACCCGGCAACAAGATCCGCCCTCCAAGAATCAACGCGACGGTCAGCAACCCGATGAGGCCGAGCGCCCCGTATTCCGCAAGGCATTGGAGATAGTCGTTGTGGACCATGACGGGGTTGCCCGGCCACGCCGAAAGGTTCGCCTCGTCCCAGCGGATCACAGCCTCGTAGGAAAACGTGCGGCTTCCTGTTCCCAGCAGGGGGGCGTCGCGCCACTGCTCGAACGCCAATCCCGCGAGTCCCAGCCGCGAGTCCCCTTCGAGGGCGGCGCTCAGATCAGCGCTGCCCCCGCGCCTCTCCGAGATTTTCGATGCCATCATGGCGGCGCCCCCGAAGGCCGCCAGCCCCATGATCATCACCCCGACCGCAACCGCTCCCCGGAGCCGGGCCTTCCATTTGAACGACCGTCGATAAATGACCATGGCCGGCACCACAAACACGCCGAGAGTCAACGCCAGCACGCCCGCCCGCGACTTCGTCAGAAGGGTCAGCAGCGCTCCGATCACGGCAAGCAGCGCAAATCCAACGGTGCTGGCCGGTGACCGGCTCTTGATGGCCAGCGCCACCGCCACCGGCACGAGAAATGCCAACATCCCCGCCAGATAATTCCGGTGCCAGAACAAACCGCTCACTCCGTCCTGATTGCTCCGCGGCGGACGCAAAACCGCAAACTCCGAATCGACGAACTGCTGATACAAACCCACCCCAAGGTGCCCCAGAATCACCGCCCCAAGCACAATCAGCAGCATCCCGCGGCCCGCCGGCGTCCCCAGAACCCGCGCCGAAGACACGAAACAAATCACGAATGAAAAGATCAGAATCAGGTCCGGCCGCGCCAGATCCCAAACCGGCGAGCGAACGCCCCGCAACGAGAGGAAAAGCGCCACCACCCCCAACACGCCCACCGCCCAGCCCGAGAGAACGCGCCCCCGGGAGGACGCCGCCGCCACCAACGCCGCCCCGGGAACCAGCCCGATGGCCGCCACCGCCATCCGATGCAGATCAAATCCATGCCCGATGACCACCGCCAGCATCCAGCCCAGCAAGACCAGTCCGTACCCGGCAAGCAGCACCTTGGATCGCACCCGTTCCATGTTATTTCCCGTAGCTCCGCACGTCCATGAACGCCGGAAGCATGCTCACCGTCACCCAGAGCGGGCGGGTGGCTGCCTCCGGGAGATCGCGCAGGCGATCCAGCTCCGCCCCCCCGACCGGAACAAACCACCATGGCTCCGGATCATATGCCGAGTTCCCGCGCCGGGGCGAACCCCCGGCCTCCAGCCCCTCCATGATTCGTTGCAGGGCGGGCTCCGAACGCGCCGCCAGCGTGCCGCGGTGGCCGTCCAGCGCCTCGTCGCGCCACCACGCGTCCCGCCAGCGCGCCACTCGAAAGTCGTTTCCCCCGTAGACCGGCGCCATGGCCATCGTCAAGCTGACGGAGGAGTCCGGCGGCCCCTCTCCGTATCGTTCCGACCAGATCATGATCCTCCGGCCCATCGCGGCCCCGATCACGCGTGTCGTCCCGGGTCGCATCAGATCGCGGGCCTGCTCCCGGGTGGCGTCGGATCTTGTGTCGACATCGAGCCTTTGCTTTTTCAAAGCGCGGTCGTCGACGAGCAGCACCTCGGCATCCTCCCGGCTCGATATCCCGTTTCGGCCCGCCCACCTCAACCGGAACCGGCCGTATGATTCCATTCCGCTGCTCACGATCCCGACTTTCGCCCTTTCGGGGAGGCGATCCGCAGCAACGGTCGTCCAGGCCGCCCATATTGCCTGGTTGTGATCGATCGGGCGTTCCGCGGCCCGAGCCAGCCTTCCGAGGAACCAGCCGTATGCCCCGAGCGGCCAGAATCCATCCGAAGTCGGGTAGAGCGTGCTGGAAGCCGCCACCGGCCGGCCGGCCGCCCACCCAGCCATCCGGATCCCTGCCAGCCACGGCGCAACCGTCCCCAGCACGACAAGGGACACCACCACCCGGCCGGTCCGGCTTCGGCCCAGCCCGTCCCAAAACCTCCGCCCCCGCGGGAAAACGGTCGTCGCCAGCACCCCCAACGCCACGATCAGCAGATAGCGCGGGTTGTAGAGCAATCCCCCATAGAAAAGAAGCGGCACCAACACCGCCCCGCACAGCGCCCCTCCCCGCCATGTCCGCAACCGCGCCATCCCCGCCGCAAACGCCCCAAGAAGAAGAAGGACCGCCCCCAGCCCGCCCGCCAGATAGGTCACGAATGTCGGAAACACGAAAAACGGCGCCGGCACCGCCCGATACCCGGCCCCCGCCACCCGCCCCGTCACAATCGCCGCCAGACAACCCCCCACCAGCACCCAGAGAACCGGCCGCCGCAGCGCCGCCCGGGCCGTCCGCCCCGGAACCCCCAGCAGCGCCAGCAACGGCATGACAAGGATCGCATCCTGCCGCGCCCCGGTCGCCGCGAACGCCAGAAACCCCGCCCCGCCCACCCGGACAACCTCCCCCGCCCACGACCGCCCCGACTCATCCCCCGGCCGCCTCAACACCACCACCAGCAACAGCAAACAACAACGACGACGACAACAGCAACATCAACA
>CAYPUM010000194.1:0-7180 GCA_964413545.1 uncultured Roseibacillus sp.
GGGCGGGTCTAGATCAGGAGGCATGGAAAGCGCGATCGGGCTCATCGGGGGGACGGGCCTTTATGAGATGGAGGGCTTCGAGCAGACGGCCGAGCGCGCGGTGGAGACGCCGTTTGGCGCGCCTTCGGATGCGCTGGTTGGCGGCACGCTGGCGGGCCGGCAAGTTTGGTTTCTGCCGCGGCACGGGCGGGGGCACCGTCTTCTGCCGCACGAGATCAACCATCGGGCCAACATCTGGGCGTTGCGGTCGCTGGGGGTGCGATGGATCATCTGCGTGACGGCGGTGGGCAGTCTGAAGGAACGCCATGCGCCGCGCTCGATGGTGGTTGTCGACCAGTATTTTGACCGCACCAGCCAACGGGAGGGTCACACGTTTTTCGGCGGGGGGATCGCGGCGCATATTTCGTTCGGGGAGCCGACGAGCCCGCTTCTCAGGGCGATCCTGCTGGAGGCGGCGGGACGGGAGGACGGGGTGGCGGCGCATGACGGCGGAACGTACGTGAACATGGACGGGCCCGCCTTTTCGACCCGCGCCGAGAGCGAGGTCTACCGCCGGATGGGATTTGACGTGGTGGGCATGACGAACCTCCCGGAGGCGAAGCTGGCGCGCGAAGCGGAGATCGCGCTCGCCACGCTGGCGATGGTCACCGACTACGATTGCTGGAAAGAAGAGGACGTCCACGTCGAGGCGGTCCTCGGGCACCTCGATGCCAATGCCGGGGTGGCGCGAAGGGTGGTGGCGCGGGCCGTGGAACGCATTCCGGCGGAGCCCGACTGGCCGGAACACCGGGCCCTCGAGGGCGCCATCTTGACTCCTCCGCACTGCTGGCCGACGGAGCGCCGCAGGGCGCTCGAACCCCTCCTCGGCCGGTTTTGGGGCCGTGTCCCCTCAGGAAAGACGTGACAGCGGCGCAAAAAGGGGATACAAGGGGCGGGAGACGAAGCGCGATTTGCGCCGGTTCTTTGCTGTTCCCTGCTTCTTTCAGTTCGCGACTGCCATGATGCCTGGTATGAAATGGATTTTTGCGGCGGCCCTGGTGGCCGGTTTCGGTAGCTGTTCATCGCTCGATGATGAGGCGCATCTTGGAGACGGCCGGGTGCGGGCGGTGGCGAACACGGCGTATCGTTCTCCGTCGTATGCGATGCCGTCCCGCCGGAATCCGGATATTCATCTGCCGGCGAATTTCGGACGGTCGATCGAAGTGACGCAGTCCCGGGGCCCGTCGAACTACCCGTATATCGCGATGACCTATGACGACGGCCCGCATCCGAGGAACACCCCCCGCCTCCTCGACATGCTCCGGGCGCGCAACATCAAGGCCACTTTTTACGTCATCGGGGGCAGCGTGGACCGCTACCCGCAGATCGTGCGGCGGATCGTGGCCGAGGGGCACGAGATCGGAAACCATACCTACACGCACCGGAACCTGAAGACGTTGAGCAACCCGGAGGTCAGGCGCGAATTGGCCCGCACCCGCGAGGCGATCATCCGCGCCGCGGGGGTGCAACCCCGCACCATGCGGCCGCCTTATGGGGCGCTCTACCAGCGCCAGCGGCTCACGATCTGGCAGGATTTCGGCTATCCCACCGTGCTGTGGGCGGTTGACCCGAAGGACTGGCAGCGACCGGGCGTCGAGGTGGTCAAGCATCGCATCCTGTCCGACACACGGAACGGCTCGATCGTCTTGTCGCATGACCTCCATGCCCCGACGGTGGACGCCATGCCGGAGACCCTTGATGGACTGCTCGAACGGGGGTTCCGGTTCGTGACGGTCTCGCAGTTGCTGGCCTTGAAGGCGGCACAGCAGTAGGCCCCGGGCTCAATTCTCCCAGATGTTCGGCGAGAGCTACTTCGCGACGCGCAAGAAGCTGGCCGGGGTTGTCGATGATGTTCGGAACCTGGCGGGCCGGTCAGGGGTTGAGCTGAACGGCTTCGCGGACGACAGCAAGCTGCTGCGCGGGCTGAAGAGCCCCTACCTGTTCGTGGTGTGCGGGGAGGTCAACGCCGGCAAGTCGACATTCATCAACGGGCTGTTCGGCGAAGAACTCTGCGAGGTGAACGTCCTGCCGCAGACCGACCGGGTCCTGTGGTATCGTTACGGCGAGCCGGCGCGCGACGAGGAGATCACGCCGGTCCTCGAAGAGCGCTACCGGGCGATCGACTTCCTGCAGGACTTCAATGTGGTGGACACGCCGGGCACCAACTCCGTGATCCGCGGTCACCAGGCGATCACGGAGCGCTTCCTCCCGGTGGCGGATCTCGTCTTGTTTGTCTTTCCGGCGGGCAATCCGTGGGGCGCGGCCACATGGGATTTCATCGCGCGTTTCCCGGACGAACTGCGCGGGAAGGTGGCCTTCGTTCTGCAGCAGAAAGACCTCCGGGAAGAGCGCGAGATCGAGATCATCATCGAGCACGTGCGCGAACTGGCGCAGCAGAAGCTCGGCGCGGCGCCGGAGGTTTTCGCGGTCTCAGGGAAGCTCGCGGTGGAAGCGAAGAAGCGGGCGCCCTTCGAGAGCCGGCGGTGGGAGGAGAGCGGTTACCCGCACCTTGAACGGTTCGTATCGAGGATTGTCACGGAGTCTCCCGGCCGCCGCAAGGTCCTTTGCGAGATCCGGGAAGCCGCCACCCATGGCTTGCGCGAGATCGAGAACGCTCTTGAAGCGCAGGCCGAGCTGGTGCGGACCCAAGGCAGCCTCCTTCGCGAACTGGAAGGGGAGGTCGACCGCCAATGCGACCGCTACGGCGGGAATTTTGAAGACAAGATCGCCTCCCTTGGGGAGGTCTTTTCCGAGGAAGGGCGAAATGCCCTCCACCTTCTCCGGGAGCGGATCGGGATTGGCCTCAGTCTGTTCTCGCTCTTCAAGCAGGACGAGTCGCCTGCCGAGATCGAAAAGGCGCTGTCCAACGCGGTGCAGGCCGCAATCGAGGACCTCGCGGATGCGGAAGCGGCCGACCTGACCCGGCTCTGCCGCGAGCACTGGGAGCACGTGGCCCCCCGGATCCGCCGGGAACTCGGAATCGAGCCGCCCGCAATCACGGCGGGCGAGGTCGACCGCGAGGAGGCGGTGCGGCGGTTCGTGCGGCGGCTGGGGAGGGCGGCGCGGCAGAGTGTGGCGAAGCTCAAACTGCGGGGCAGACTGGAGATGCAACTCGACCTGCGCCGCAACGTCCTGCAGCGGTTCGTGGCCGCGGCGTTGTTATTGCTCTCGGCGGGCGGGGCGTTGGGTGCGATGCGTTTTGATGTCGAGGCGTGGGGGGCGATCGGCCTCGCGGTCCTTGTGGCGTTGACCGGTTACGCGCAGGCGCGTCGCAGCGGACGGAGGTTGTTGCGGCGGTTCGCGGAGCGGATCGAGGAGTCGCGGGAGCCCTTCACCGAGATGCTCAGCGGAGAATACCGGGAAGGAGTGCGCGCCTTCTTCTCCCAATACGCCAAGCTCTTTGATCTCGTTGAGGAGTCCATCGAGGAGGCCAAGGCCGGCCTCGCCCCGCGACAACGCGAGTGGCGCAATATCTACATCGAGATGAAGGCGCTCGAGGAGGAGATCTGACGAGGTTGGGATTCGGTTGTCGGTTGGCGGTGCGGAGGAACGAGAGGCGGGAAGGGCGCCCCCTTCCCGCCCGCTTCGTCCGTTGGAGTCTGTCGGAGGTCGTGATCAGGGGTCGGGGGTTTCCTCGGCGGGTTCGGGGCCGGGGCGCGGTCCGCGGGGTCCCTTGCCGTGGGGGCCGCGGTGATGCCGGCGGCGTTCGAGGGCTCTGCGGAGGCGCTTTTTGGCCTTTTCGGCCTTCTCGACTTCTTCGCCATCGAGCACGCCGTTGTCGTTTTCGTCGAAGCGTTCGAGCAGACGGTCGTCGAACATCTTCCGGCGTTCTTCCGCGTTGAGTTTTCCGTCGTTGTCCTCGTCATATTTGGCGAGGGCTTCGGCCTTGCGCTTTTTCATGGCCTCGCGGACGGCCTTGCGCTCTTCCTCGTCGAGTTTCCCGTCGTTGTTCTTGTCGAACTTTTCGAGGAGTCTGGGCGGCGGTCCCCGGCGGGGGCCGGGGCGATCGGGCCGGGCCTTGTCGCCGCCGTCATCGCCCTGGGCCATGACGGCCGAGGAACTGGCGGCAAGGATGCCGGCTGCAAGGGTGAGGATGCGAATCGTGATTCTCATGTTCTTGTTTGTTCTTTTGGTTCAGTGAGCGGAGTCTCCGCTGTTCGGTTGATGTAACAGGCCGGCGGCGGGAAAGTTGCGGGATTTCCACCGGACCGGCGTTTGGCGTTGCGCGAGGGCAAGCCGCGGGTTTGGATGCCGTGCAGGATGGGTTCGGGGAAAGGAGCAGCAGGTGGACGGGTGGCTGCCTTCGGGGCGCGCCTCCTGAGCACGCTGGTCTTGTGGGGAGTGGTGTTGGCGGTCTTCTTTTCCGGGGAACGGTGGGCGGTGGCGGCGTTGGTGGCGGCTTTGGGCGCCCTTGGCGTGGTCGAGTTCCACCAGTTGACCCGCGACGAGCCGGGCCGGGACATCCGCCGCTGGTCGCTGATTGTGTCGCTCGGATTGCTGGGGGTTCTGGTGTGGGAAGCGGCTGGGGGCGTGCGTTCCGCGGAGTTTGTCCCCGAGGCGGGGGCGGTGGCGATCTTGCTGGTCGGGGCGGTGGTCCTGCAATTGCGCCGGGAGATCCGGGGTCCCGAGTCGGTGTATCCGCTGGCTTTGGCGCTGTTGGCGCTCGTCTACGTGCCGATTCTCTTCAGCTCCTTCACGATCCGGCTGGTTTCGGTGGCGCCGGACGACCGGGCCGGCGTCTGGCTGGTTTTCATGGTGGTGTTGACGGCGAAATTTGCCGACATGGGGGCTTACGTGGTGGGTTCCCTGATCGGGCGCCACAAGGCGGTGCCGCACGTTAGTCCGGGCAAGTCGTGGGAGGGCTACGGGGGGGCCTTGCTCTTCGGACAACTCGGGGCGCTGGGGCTTTGTTCGGCGGGGGCGCACACCGTTTCTCCGAACCCGTTCGGCTGGATTGGCAGCGTCTGGCATGTCATCGCGTTGGCGTTGTTGGTGGCGCTGGCGGCGATGCTCGGGGACCTTGCGGAGTCGATCCTGAAGCGCAGCCTGCGGGTCAAGGACTCGGGGCAGGTCCTTCCGGGCATCGGGGGGGTGTTGGACCTGATCGACAGCTTGTGCTTTGCCGTTCCGGTGGCGTTCCTGTACTGCTACATGGTTCTCTGATTCCGCCCATGTCCGCGCCCGACCCACCCGTCCGCAAGAAAGTCGTGATCCTGGGCTCGACCGGCTCGATCGGGACGAGCGCCCTGAAAGTGGCGCGGCAGATCCCGGAATGGATGGAGGTGGTGGGACTTGCGGCGGGCGGACGCTGGAAGAAACTCGCCGCCCAGACCCGGGAATTCGGAGTGCGGGAGGTCGCGGTTTCGGATCAGACCGCCGCCGGGAAGCTGCGGGAGGCCGTCCCCGCGCGGACAAATATTGGAGTCGGGCCGGAAGGCCTCCTCGAACTGGCGACGCTTCCCGAGGCCGACCTTGTGCTCGTTGCGATCGTGGGAACCGCCGGTCTGCGGCCCGCCCTGGCCGCGATCGAGGCCGGGAAGGACATCGCGGTGGCCAGCAAGGAGATCCTCGTCCTCGCGGGGGAGGTTGTGATGGGGGCGGCCCGCGCCGCGGGGGTCAACGTCCTGCCGGTGGACAGCGAGCACAACGCCGTCTTCCAGTGTCTTGACGGGAGACCCGCAGATCGGGCCGCGGTCCGCCGGCTTCTGCTGACCGCTTCCGGAGGCCCGTTCCGGACCGCCCCGCCCGAAGCACTGGAAAAGGTGACGGTGGAGGAAGCCCTTGCCCATCCCACCTGGGACATGGGGCCGAAGATCAGCATCGATTCGGCCACCATGTTCAACAAGGGGCTTGAGATGATCGAGGCGCGCTGGCTTTTCGGGGTGGAAATGAGCCGCGTCGAGGTGGTGGTGCATCCGCAGAGCATCGTGCATTCCATGGTCGAGTTCGTCGACGGCAGCGTCCTCGCGCAGATGAGCACCACCGACATGTGCTTTCCGATCCAGTATGCCGTGACATGGCCGCGACGGGTGGCTCAGGCTCTTCCGCCGCTGGATTTCGAATCCCTCGGGCGGATCGAGTTTGAAGCGCCACGGGAAGAGGTGTTCCCGGCCCTGCGCCTGGCACGGGAAGCCGGGGAGCGCTGCGGAACGATGCCCGCCGTGATGAATGCCGCCAACGAGATGGCGGTGGAGGCATTCCTTGCCGGCCGGCTCTCGTTCCCGGGCATCTGGCGGACGGTGGAAGCTGTCATGGCGCGACACCAAGCCCGGGTGGGACCGGGGCTCGAAGAACTCCTCGACGCCGACGTCGCGGCCCGCAGGATGGCGGAGGAATTGATCGCGGGCTGGCGTCCTTGAATTCCAGATGTGCGGTGGCAAAGCCCCAACGGGGCGGCGACACCGCTTTCGATTGCTCGCGCGCGCCGCTCGTTCTCAACCACGCATCTCACGGATCGGCACGGATGAGCAGCATCCACGACCCCAGCGCAGGGTGCGCAGCCTTCGCCTCCGTTTGTTGGTTGGTTGGCTCGGAGGAAGTTGATCGCTTAAGGGTATCCAAGGAAGGGTGGCGGTGAAGGGTGGCGAGGAGGGGTCCGGCCTGCCGGAGGCCGCACTTCAGCGATTCGCTTCGTCGCCTCCCGCCGCGTCGGGATCAACCGGTCGGAGGCTTGCCTCGGCGGTTGACGGTCCCCGGTGCATGGTGTCCTCTCCCTCCATGCCGCAGGCAAGCGCGAAGGCGGGGCACGGGCAGGCGAAGCGACTTCCCGCATTGGACTACTACCGCTACCTTGATCGATACCGCGCGGTATTCGTTCCCTCGGTCCTGGCGCTGATCATGACGGCGGTTCTTTCCCTTGCGTTCCCCTACTTTCTGAGCCGCCTGATCGGCCTGCCGGCTGGGGCGGCGGCGGAGGCCTTGAGAACCGGCGGCGAGCTCGACCTTCCGGAGGTGCGCGGGGACATCGACCGCACCATCCTGATCCTGCTCGGGCTCCTCGGGCTCCAGGCATTCATTTCCTATTGGCGGGTGCGGGGGTTCATCAAGGTCGGGGAGAGCGCTTTGAATGACATTCGTCGCGAGGTGTTCGGCCGCCTCGTGCGGCTTCCGGTAGAGTTTTTTCACGGACACCGGGCGGGAG
>CAYPUM010000195.1:0-7178 GCA_964413545.1 uncultured Roseibacillus sp.
CCGCAGATTCCCGATTTCCGGGCAACGTAAAACGTTGACTGACCCCATCTTCCGCTGATCCCCGGACACACGGTCTGAGGCTTGCCTTACTGCGTACCCGGCTCCCCGGCCGGGGCGGGAGTCTCCTCCCCGGCCGGCCTGCTCGTCAGTCCCTGCCGATAGCGCTCCGCAAGAAGACCGACCACTCCCGGATGGCTCGCGAACAAATCGCCCATGTACGTCTTGAGCCCGGGATGCCGTTCCCCGGCCGCGGCGCAGATCTGCGCGATGTCTCCTCCCGGTCCGGCGTGCCGGCCCGGCGAAATGAAGAGCATCGAGAGAATGACGTCGCCCGTGAACCCCTTCGAACCTAACAAGTTCTCCAGGAGGGGCTCATTGAAATCGTATTCGCGACCCTCGCGACGCTCCATCGATGACGGCTCCACGGCCGCCACCTCGTCTCCCAGCAACTCCCGGAGCTGACCGGCAAGGAGATTGCGCACGCGGTTGACCGGACGCCGGGGCGTCCCGTGATCGACGAGCGTGACCGCCGGATGCACGAGCTTCTCTTCGGCCGCCTTCTTGCGAACCAGATCGGCCAGGATCTCCGCCGCCACGGTGTCGCGAGGGTGTCCGGGGTCCGCCATCGGAGGCGCGACGCGAACTTGCAGCTCCGGCCACTCCCGCCTCAGCTCCATCACCCGCTGTGGCAGATATTCGAAAATGGCCGCGCTCGGCCCGAAGAAGAACGGAACCACGAGAAACGAATCAACGCCATGGTCCGCCCGACGCGCCTTGATGAACGGCTCGAAGAGCCGCGCGGGCTCGCCACCCAGTTCGGAGGGATCAACCCTCGTGGAATGCAGCAGCGAAACGGGATGCACCTTGGCCCCGACCCGCTCGCTCAACGCCGCCGCGATCCGCCGCAGGCTCAAGGTGGACTCGGCCCGGACCGAACCATTGTCGACCAGCAGCACGCAGGGATCAGGTTGCCTCGCCATTTGACGCCCACCGTACCCCCGCTCCGCGGATTGTCCAATCGGCCGGCTCAGAGCATCGGAAGGGCCTCGATGATCAGATGCAGCGCCTCGCGGCGCGCAAGGTCATCATCGGGCGCGCCGGCCATGGCGTCCCGGGCAAGCTGATCGAGCCGAGCCGTATCAAGAGCCCCCCGGTACGGCGAGTCCCGAAGCAGCATGCCGAAGGCTCCCAACGCCACCGCGGTCCGGAAGTTGTTCGAGGTGTTGCCCCAATCGGAGGGAGGTCCGGTCGCCGGCGCCAGCAGGCCCTTCTCCCCCCCGGCCTCGAGGCGCAGCGCCACCCGCGCCACCACGTGATGCCTCGTAAGGACTTCCCAGTGCGCGGGCAGCAATTGGTAAAGCACGTAGTTCGAGTCGCCCGGCATCAGTCCTTCCGTCACCGACGGTTGCCCGGTTGCCCCGCGGGGGTTGGCATATCCAAGGAGGCGATAGCTGCGCACATGCTCCGGCTTCATCTCGACCTCCAGTTGCGTCCGCGCACCGATCGCGCGCTCAGACTCGTTCCGCAGCAGGATCCCCATCAACACCGCCTTCTCGTCCCAGGGACATCGTCCCAACTCCACGCCGAGCCTGACCCCCTCCAGGTCGGCGTCCCCTTCCGCACGGTAGCCGACGCAATTGATCAACTCCTCGACCCGGACCACCCTCCGCGGCGGCAGTTCGCGATGGGCGAGGAGAAACCGCTTCACCAGCGGAAAGCTCGCCCGCCCCGAAACCACCGGCACCGTCGAGCGGGGCCGGTCGCGACACGAAACAAACTCATTGTCATCAAGTTCCGGCAGCCGTTCGAGCATCTCCCGGCGGGCGTTGACCGCCGCCGCCTCCACCGCCTCGGCATAGCTCGCCGGCGATTCCCGGCGCAGGGCCCGCAGTTCGGCCACCGCCTTGCTCACCGGGGTCGCGGAACCGTCGCCTGCCCCGCCGACGGCCGGAAGCGTTCCATTCCGCTCCGCCTGTCGACCCGCCGGGGCGGGCCTCGGGGCGATCCCCAGCAAATGCCTCCCCCGCGCCTCCACGGACGGCGACTCCCGCTCAGCCCGGACGATCAAGTCATCGTCTTCCGCCGGAATACGCGTCATGATCCAGACCACCCCCGCCACCATGGCCGCCGCCGCCGCCGACACCGCCACCGGCCGCATCCAGCGGCGGCTCGCACGCATCGACACCAGATTCTCCGGAACCGGCCGCCGTCCGGCCCGGCGGATCGCCTCCCGCCGCTCCTCACCCAACTCAAGTTGTTCCGCTTCGAATCCCTGGCGCAGCATCCCCACCAACTCCTTCGTCTCCTCGAACGCTCGCTGCACCTCCGGATTCGACATCGCGGCCCGCTCGACGGCCGCCGCCTCGTGCTTCGGCAGCTCCCCAAGGGCATGCGCCGTCACCCGCGGATCTTCTGGATGGATCTTCCTCATTGATTCCGGACGCTTGAATTCGGGTCCAGCAGGTCGTCAGGCAGCAGCGACCGCAGCCGCTTCAAGCCCGTGTGCAACAAGAAGCCGACGTTGCCGGTGCTCAGCCCCGTCGCCTCGCTGATCTCCTTGTAACTCAGCCCCTGCTGCAACTTGAGCTGGATCACTTCGCGTTGGTTGTCCGAGAGCCGTTGGAGAGCCTTCATCACTTGTGCCACCCGTTCGTCCCAGTCCGCCGCCTGATCCGGCGCCACGCCCCGCCCCGGCAGGCGGGCCGCCTCCTGTTCGTCCAACTCCACCAGCCTCTTTTCCTTGCGCAGCACATCGAGGGCGCGATTCCGGCACACCGTGAACAGCCATGTCTTCAACCCGCTTTCTACCTTTTCGCGATCCTGTTGATAAAGCCTGATGAAAGTGTCCTG
This sequence comes from uncultured Roseibacillus sp., assembly GCA_964413545.1. Classification (GTDB taxonomy): domain Bacteria; phylum Verrucomicrobiota; class Verrucomicrobiia; order Verrucomicrobiales; family Akkermansiaceae; genus Roseibacillus_B. Next base: position 2,851 of record CAYPUM010000195.1, read on the forward strand.
CACCACGTCCCGGGCCCGCTCAAGGTCGTGCACGATCCCCATCGCGTACCCGATCAGGGGACCCTCGTATTGCGCGACGGCCTCCTCGACGAACGCCTCCTGCGTCCCGGACTCCTGCCCCTTCCTGCCCATCCGGGCTCATTCTACACAAGAAACGCCCGATACGAGGATTTCTTAGGCCTCCGAAGTCCTACTTTTGCCTTTCCTTACGCTTTCCACTCCTCTTCATAGCCCCGATGAAGGAACTCAAGGACGGCATCCGATCCGAGGTGCACATCGATTTCCAGGGAAATGTGCACAAGCGGTTCCGCGGACATGAGAAGGAGAAACGCTGCGAAAACGAGGCCCGCATCCTGAAAGCCCTCGAAGAACGCCGCTGCCCCTACGTCCCGCGCCTCCTCGAACATCACCCGGACGACGACTATATCGTCACCACCAACTGCGGCCAACCCGCCCCGGACATCTCGCGCCCGAAATGCGAGGCGCTCTTCTCCGAACTCGAGAAGGTCTTCGGCGTCCGGCACGACGACCCCGAACCGCGAAACGTCACCTACTCCGAGGATCTCGGCCGCTTCTGCCTCATCGATTTCGAACTGGCCGAGCTTCTCCCCGATCCGCAATCCCATCCGGACCAGCCCCCGGCCCGCGTCGAACGGTTGCGCTGGGCCGCCCTCTCCGACCCCGGAACCAGAAAGGAGCCCAACGACGACGCCTGGATCGCCCTCGAACTCTCTCCCGACCGCTGCGAGCGGCTGTCGAGACACGGGGAACGCTTCCTCGACCCCCACCCGCTTCTTTTCGCGGTGGCGGACGGCATCGGGGGCGGCCGCGCCGGCGAACTGGCCTCGCGCCTCGTGCTCGCCAATCTCCGCCGCCTCTTCCCGGAGCACCTCTCCGCCGCCCAACCCCCGAGCTGGAACGACCTCCTCAAGGCGATCTTCAACCGCATCCACGACGACCTCAACGCCCTCGCCCGGCGCGAGGCGAATCTCGAAAAAATGGGATGCACCCTCACGCTCGCCGTCTTCGAGCATTACCGCCTCCACCTCGCCCATGCCGGAGACAGCCGCCTCTACCGCTGCCGCCAATCCGGCACCGAACAGCTCTCCGTCGACCACACCTTCGCCTTCAAAAAATGGAAGCGGGGGGAAATCCATGAACACCAGTTCCGGTCCCACCCCCGCCGCAACGCCCTCTACGAGGCGCTTGGCGGCGGCCACCCGCAAATCTTCCCCCAGATCGCCTCCTTCGAAACCGAGCCCGGCGACCGCTATCTCCTCTGCACCGACGGCCTCATCGACGGCCTGCTCGAAAGGCCTCTGGCCCGCCTCCTCGCATCCGGCGAAGCGGAAGAGGCCGCCGAGGCCCTCCTCGCCCGCGCCCGCTCCTGCTCGAAAGACGACGACGCCACCCTCATCGTGACCGATTTCTCAACCGGAAACAGTTGACTTCTTCCCGGAAGTTGGCACAGCTCCTGCTTCCGTGACCCCCCGGCCCCGGCCGGGACTCACCAGACGCGCCTTCGCCAATCCGGCCCGAGCCGCGTCTCAACAACAAGGAAACTACACAAGCAACATGGCCAGCGTGAAACTCGAATATATCTGGTTGGATGGTTACACCCCCGAACCGAACATCCGAAGCAAAACCAGGATCTGGAACTACGACGGCGACGACACCCCCGCTGTGGAGGACCTCCCCGGATGGGCCTTCGACGGCTCCTCCACCCAGCAGGCCGAGGGAAGCTCCTCCGACTGTCTCCTCAAGCCGGTCCGCATCATCCCCGATCCGGACCGTGTGAACGCCTTCCTCGTGATGTGCGAGGTGCTCTCCGCCGACGGCTCGGTCCACCCCTCGAACACCCGCGGCGGCTGGGACGACGACGAGGAAATGTGGTTCGGCTTCGAGCAGGAATACGTGCTCACCAAGGACAAATACCCCATCGGCTTCCCCAAGGGCGGCTACCCCGGCCCGCAGGGCCCCTACTACTGCGCCGTCGGCAACGGCAACGTCGAAGGGCGCGACATCGTCGAGGAACACCTCGACCTCTCGATCGAGGCCGGCCTCGCCGTCACCGGCGTCAATGCCGAAGTCATGATCGGCCAGTGGGAATTCCAGATCTTCGGCAAGGGCGCCAAGCGCGCCGCCGACGACGCATGGCTCTGCCGCTACCTCCTCATCCGAACCGCCGAGAAATACGGCGTCACCGTCGAGTTCCACCCCAAGCCGGTCACCGGCGACTGGAACGGCTCCGGCATGCACACCAACTTCTCGAACACGTTCATCCGCGAAGAGGGCGGCGAGGAGGGCATCAAGGCCCTGCTCGAAAAGTTCGCCGCCGTGCATGACGAGCACATCGCGGTCTACGGGTCCTTCAACGACATGCGCCTTACCGGCCTCCACGAAACCCAGGCCATCGACAAGTTCAACTACGGCGTCTCCGACCGCGGCGCCTCCATCCGCATCCCCGTCGGCACCGTCCAGAACGGCTGGAAGGGATACCTCGAAGACCGCCGCCCCGCCTCCAACGCCGACCCCTACAAGGTCGTCCGCCGCATCTGCCAAACCGTCAACAGCTGACCTTAACGAAGTTACGTGCGGACTTCCGCGTCCGGCGGCGGGCCCGCAGTTTCTGCCGGGGTGCGGCCGGGCCTGTTCTGTCTCCCGGCCCCGGGCACTGGTTCCCTCGCAATCGCGACCTTGCATTGCGGGGGTGGTGCGGGCCATAATCGGTCATCCCGCCCCGGAAGCGGGCATTTCCTGCCATGCACTACCTCGTGACCGGCGGCGCCGGCTTCATCGGATCCCATCTCGTCGAATCCCTCCTTGCCGACGGGCACTCCGTGACGGTTCTCGACGACTTCAACGACTACTACGACCCGGCCATCAAGCGCGCCAATCTTGCGGCGGTCCGGGATCGCATCGGGCTGATCGAGGGGGACTTCCGGGACGAGCAACTTGTGGACCGCCTCTTCGCGGAGAATGACTTCGACACGGTGGTGCACCTTGGGGCGCGGGCCGGGGTGCGTCCCTCGATTTCGGATCCCAGGCTTTATCTGACCACCAACATCGACGGCACCTTCAACCTTCTGGAGGCCTGCCGCCGGACCGGGGTGGACCATTTCATCTTCGCCTCCTCGTCCTCGGTCTACGGCGTCAACAAGAAGGTTCCGTTCGCGGAGTCCGACCCGATCGACCGCACCATCTCGCCCTACGCCGCCACGAAGTTTGCGGGCGAGCAGATTTGCTCGAACTACTCCCACCTCTTCGGGATCCGCTGCGTGTGCCTGCGATTTTTCACCGTTTTCGGTCCCCGCCAGCGTCCCGACCTCGCCATCGCGAAGTTCACGAACCGCATCCTCGACGGCCGGCCCATCGAGAGATACGGCGATGGCAGTACCGCCCGCGACTACACCTACATCGACGACATCATCGCCGGGGTGCGCGCCGCCATCGACTACGACCGCGCCCCCTACGAGGTCTTCAACCTCGGAGGATCCCGAACCACCACCCTGCACGAGCTGATCGCCATCATCGAGGAGGAACTCGGAATGAAAGCCGGGATCGTCGAGAAGCCGGACCAACCGGGCGACGTGCCGCGGACCTTCGCCGACGTCGCCAAGGCCGGCCGCCTCCTCGGATACCACCCCACCACCGGCCCCCGGGAAGGGATCCGCAAATACATCGCGTGGGTGCGGGAAATGAGAGCCGCCCATGCCTGACGACCGGCGCTGGAACCTCCTCGCGGCGCGCCTGCTGGCCGGGCTCACCATCCTGCGCCTCGTCTGGCACCTTCTGACCCCCGTCGGCATGGCCGGCGACGAGGCCTACTACTGGGAGTGGGGCCGCCATCCGGCATGGGGCTACTTCTCGAAGCCTCCCCTCATCGCGTGGCTTTACGGGGCGCTTGGCCGGGCGGCCAACGACTCCCTTTACGCCTTCAAGGCCGCCGCCACCCTGCTGGCGGCGGGCGGGTTGTGGTTCCTTTTTCTCGCCACGCGCCGCGCCTTTGACTCCCGGGTTGCGTTCTGGACGCTGGCGGCCTCCTCCCTCGGCGTCGGGAACACCCTTCTCGCATCCATCCTGACCATCGACGCCCCGCTGCTCTTCGCATGGAGCGCGGCGCTTTACTTCTACCTTCGCCTCCTCACCGGGAAGGGTCCCCCGGGGTGGAGCACCACGGTGCTGCTTGCCCTGAGTCTGGCCCTCGGAGGTCTCAGCAAGCAGATGATGTTCACCTTCGTGCCCCTGATGCTGGCGGGGGCATGGTTTGCCCGGCGCGACCTCCTGCACCGGCCGCATCTCTACCTCGCGGCCGCCTTTTCCTTCCT
>CAYPUM010000196.1:0-7155 GCA_964413545.1 uncultured Roseibacillus sp.
CGGCTCAACCCGCGGCCCGGCGTCGCCACCAACGCCATGTGCACCTTCCTCGCCGTCAACACCAGCTCGGTCCAGCTCATTCCGGCTTCCGCCATCGCCATCCTCGCCGCGGCCGGCTCCTCCCGCCCCACCGCGATCGTTGGAACGGCTTTCCTCGCCACCCTCTGTTCGACCGTGGCGGGCATCGCCTCGGTGAAGCTCCTCCAGCGGCTCCCCCTCTTCCGGCTCCCGCCTGTTCCGGCAGCCGGAACCGGTCCGGCGGCCGGCGGCGCGGAAACGGACCGCGATGATGATACGGCATCCCCCGTAGAAGATGCCGGCCCGCCCCCGGCGCCGCTGACTCTTGCGGGCCGCGCCATACTGGCCGCGGCGGCGGGCTTCTTTCTCGGCCTTGTCCTCCAGCAGCTCTTCTGGCCGGCGCAGAGCACCGGTGACGCCTCGCTGTTCATTCGCGCCGTCAACACGGTCTCGCTGCTGGCGGTCCCCTTTCTCCTCGCCTTCTTTCCGCTCTACGCCCATCTCAGGAAGGTCCCGGTCTACGAGGAGTTCACGGAAGGCGCCAAGGAAGGGTTCCAGGTGGCGGTGCGCATCATCCCCTTCCTCGCCGCCATTCTGGTGGCGATCGGCATGTTCCGCAGCGCCGGGGGGATCGATCTCATCGCGAGGGGTCTCGGCCCGCTCCTCGACGCGATCCGCTTCCCGAGCGAGCTTCTCCCGATGGTGGTGATGCGCCCCCTCAGCGGCAGCGGCACCATGGGCGTCTTCACCGAGCTGGTGAGCACCCACGGACCCGACCACATCCTCTCCCGCATGGCGGCCACCATCTTCGGCAGCACCGAAACCACCTTCTACGTCGTCACGGTCTACTTCGGCTCGGTCGCGATCCGCAAGACCCGCCACGCCATCGCGGCCGGCCTCCTCGCCGACCTCACCGGCGTCATCGCCGCCATCATCATCTGCCGCATCGTCTTCGGGTAACAACCAGAGACCATCGCGATTTCAATCGCAGCCCCGAAAAAACGCAACCCATGGGCTGGCAAGGGCGTCCGGGATTGCCAGGTTGCACCGGGCGACGCTCCGCGCGGCCCGACGACCCGGTGCCCAACGAACAACAGTTCCACCAGACCGCCGCCGGGCGGAGGCTCTGCTACGCCGAGTACGGCGCCCCGGCGGGCACGCCGCTCTTCTACTTCCACGGCTGGCCGAGTTCGCGTTTTCAGGCGCGCCTCCTCGACGCCCCCGCCAAGGAGCGCGGCCTGCGGGTCATCGCAACCGACCGGCCCGGCATCGGGCGATCCGACCCCCAGCCCGGGCGGCGCCTCCGTGACTGGCCGCCGCTGGTGGCGGAACTCGCTGATCGACTCGGGCTGGAACGCTTCCTTTGCATGGGGGTCTCGGGCGGCGGCCCTTATTCGCTGGCCTGCGCGGCGTCCCTTCCGGAACGGGTGCGGGCCGCCTCGATCATCAGCGGGGCCCCGCCGCTGCGGGATTTCCCGGACCGTTCGGAACTCATGTTCCCCTACCGGGCGCTTCTCGCGATGCGCCCGGCAGCCGCCCTGCTGATGCCCCCGCTCCTGCCCGCCATTCGCGCCATCTCGCAGCAGGACCCCGATCACATTCCGCTGCGGTGGGTGCTCGGCTGGCTTTCGGACGTCGATCGCAGGGCGGTCGCGTCCCGTCCCGGCCTCTTCCGGGTCCTCACGGAGAGCTTCCACGAAGGCGTCGCCCAAGGCGTCCCGCCGGTCGTGGCGGATGCCGACATCTACACCCATGACTGGGAGATCGATTACCACGCCATCGAGACTCCGGTCGACTTCTGGCATGGCGCCCTCGACCATAATCTGCCGCTCTCGATGGTGAAGGAACTCGCAGACCGCATCCCCTCCGCCCGGGTGCACTGGATCGCCGACGAGGGCCACTACTCCCTCCCCCTAAACCGGGACGGCGAAATCCTCGATTCCCTCCTCGGGCTGACGGCGGGGAGCGCAAACTGATCCCGCATTGCGGCTTGCCGGGGCGTCGAAGCTGGAGTTCACTCCCCCCCAATGAGCGGGATGGAATCGCGTGTCCCCGTCTGCATCGCCGGAACCGGAAGCTACCTGCCCGAGAGGGTCCTCACCAACGCCGACCTCGAACGGCTCGTCGACACCTCCGACGAGTGGATCACGACCCGCACCGGCATCAAGGAGCGCCGCATCGCGGCCGACGGCGAGTTCACCTCCCACCTTGCCACCAACGCGGCCCGCAAGGCGCTCGAACAGGCCGGCCTCGAGGCCGCCGAACTCGACCTCATCATCGTGGCAACCATCTCGCCGGACACCCTCACCCCCGCCACAGCTTGTTACCTCCAGCAGAACCTCGGAGCTTATCGCGCCGTGGCCTTCGACATTTCGGCGGCCTGTTCGGGGTTCCTTTACGCCATGAAAATCGCCAAGCGCCTCATCTCGGACGGGGCCTTTCAGAACGCCCTCATCCTCGGCGCGGAGAAGCTTTCGGCGTTCGTCAACTGGAACGACCGCTCGACCTGCGTCCTCTTCGGCGACGGCGCCGGCGCCGCCATCCTCAGAAAAGCGGGCGAGGGCGACGGAGAAATCCTCGCCACCAACATCGGAACCGACGGCGGCCAGACCCACCTCCTCAACATCCCCGGCGGAGGATCGGCCTGTCCCATCACCTCCGAAAACGCCGAACAGCGCCTCGCCACCCTCGCCATGATCGGACGGGAGGTCTTCAAGCACGCCGTGACCCGCATGCGCGACACCGCCCGCACCGTCATCCGGCGCGCCGGCCTCCGGCCCGAGGACATCCAACTCGTCATCCCCCATCAGGCCAACCTCCGCATCATCGAAGCCCTCGCCGCGCGCCTCGATGTCCCGCGCGACCGCGTCTTCGTCAACCTCACCAAATACGGCAACACCTCCGCCGCCGCCTGTGCCATCGCCCTCGACGAGGCCAACCGTAGCGGCGCCATCTCCAAGGGCGGCCACCTCGTCATCGTCGCCTTCGGCGCCGGCCTCACATGGGCCTCCGCCGCCATCCGCTGGTGAGCGAGCCCCCCGATGCCGGTGAAGAGGATGCTGACGGTCTTTCCGGACCGGCGATCTTCTCCCGTGATACCGCGAGCGGTCCTGCAATTTGGAGATTGTCGCCGCTGGAGTCCTTGAAACCCGGAAGTCCTCACATGCGAGTCAAGTTTTGCGAGTCGCCGCTTCGGCGAACGATGACGGGCGACGATTACAGGTTACGAGGGTGCTGCGCTTCACGCCATCGTCCCCCGTCATGGTCGCCGTAGTCGTCAACCGGTCCGAGGCTTGCCTCGCTGGTTCAGGGTTGTCGAATGGCCCGGAATCCGCCTTCACGTCATCGGCGAACACCCCCGGACAGACCCTCGCCCGCCGCGGACCCGCCGCCCCTCCCTCCTTTCCACGTCCCGATCCCCGTGGTAGCCTTCGCACGTGAAACCGAAGCCCTACCGGCCATCGATCCGCTCGTTGCAGGAGGACTTCGCCCGGCGGCTGGCCCTCAAAAGGATGCGCGAACGGGCCCGGAAGGGAAAACCTCCGCTCAAGAAGGTCATCATGGACAATAGCGAACCGTGGATGGAGAATCCCAGCTCGGTGGCGGATTACCTCGAAATTGCCCGGTTGGTTGACGAACATACGAGACTATGGCGATCCCGGTTCAACGATTCGTCGACGAACTGACGACGAGACACCGCGTCATTGTCGTCGGGGGCCTGGCCGTCATCGGGCATGGTCTCAGCAGGCCCACCAAAGACGTTGACCTCTGGCTCGAACCCATGCCGTCCATTCGGGATTGGGCGGAAGCAATTGAAGAAGTTTGTCGATCCGTCCCCGGGACGACGATCCATCGCCTCCCCGGCTGGGTGAAAGTTTCGGGCCGCGACGTAGTCGATGCCGTCGAGGAAACCGGCATGGTCAGGATCCACGGCCTCAGAACGCCGCTCGACATCTTTCGAGCTCCAAACGAGTTCGATGCCGAATTCTTCGACGCCGTCGCGACGCGGGCCAAACGCAATGACGACGGAACACTCCTGCCAGAACCACTGGACCTGATCCAAACGAAGTTCAACACCGGGCGCGATCAGGATGCGAGGGACATCGGCCACCTCGAAGGCCTGGTCCAGTCCGAATACAAAGAGCGCCTTCCCACCGCCACGCCCGAGGAAGCCCGCGAGATGCTGGGGCGCTACTGCGAGTGGCAGGTCCTCAAGGCCGCCCTCACCAACCCTTCCGCCGAGGTCCGCGACCTCGCCACGGGCTACCTTCACGAGTTCGCCGAGGCCGGCGACCCCTTCTCGCAGGCCATCCTGGCCGGCCGCGAAATCCCGTGAAAGGCGCCGGCGGGGAAATTGACAAGTGACGAAACACCCAATGACGGAGACCTGACCCCCGCCCCTCGCCACTTGCCACTCGCCGCTCGCAACTCGTCACTCCCCTCCCTCTCATGCTCACCGACACCCACTGCCACCTGGCCTCCCGGCAGTTTCCCGAAGACGAGCTTCCCGAACTCCTCGAGCGCGCCGCCGCAGCGGGTGTGCAACGCATCGTGACCCTCGCCACGAACTTCGAGGACATCCCGGCCAACCTCGACCTCGCGGAGCGGCATCGACAGGTCTTCGCATGCGTCGGCATCCACCCCTGCGACGTGCACGAAACGCCGGACGATTTCATTCCGCGCCTTCGCGAGCTCGCCCGCCATCCGCGAGTCGTGGCCCTCGGGGAAACCGGTCTCGATTACTATCACCCCCCTCCCCAGGGCTGGAACACGGATGACTACCACGAGCGTCAGCGCGACTTCCTCCGGCGGCATTTCGAGCTGGCGGCCGAACTCGGCCTCAACGTCGTCATCCATACCCGTGACCGCCGGGGCGACGCCTCCTTCGCCGACGCCCTCGAAGTCTACCGTCCCTTCGCTTCGCGGCTCCGGGCCGTTTTCCATTGCTTTCCCGGTCCCGCCGCGAGGGCGCAACAGGTGCTCGACCTCGGCGGGATGGTCTCCTTCACCGGCATCGCCACCTTCAGGAACTCCGCCGAGGTGCTCGACGCCGCAAAGCACTGCCCCCCCGCCCGCTTCATGGTCGAAACCGACGCTCCTTACCTCGCCCCCGTCCCTCATCGCGGCCGCCGTTGCGAGCCCGCCTTCGCCGCCCTCACGGCCCGCTCGCTCGCCGCCGCCCGCGGCGAATCCCTGCCGGAACTCGCCTCCCAAACCGAACAAGCGGCCGGCAACTTCTTCCGCTTCCAACCGCAGGAACCCGCCCCCCCGCATCGACCTGCTAGAAAAACCGCAAGAAATGGGTTTGAATTTCCGTCGTGATCCGTATCCTTGAATCCATGAAAGCGATGGTGTGCTCCGCTGTGGCCGTTTCGTTGGTCCTCGTTTCCTGCTCTTCGAACGATGACCCGGACTACGAAGCCTACAAGAAACAACAACAGGGCGCCCCCTACGGACCCTCCGCCGATCCGTATGGAGCGGAAGCCGTGAATCCCTACGCCGTCCCCGGCGCGGATTCGGAAGTCGGGGCATACGAACCCCTTGATTCAGGGCAGCGGCCGCAGCCGCTGCCCGACGCCCGGCCCCAACCCGCTCCCACCCCGCTCGGAGCGGCCCCCGCTCCGGACGGGTCGTTCCCGACCATTCCGTCCGAAGACGACGCCGGGACCGGCGCTCCGTCCCGGACGACCACCCACGTCGTCAAGACCGGGGACAGTCTGTGGGGCCTCGCCCGCCGATACGGGACCACCGTCGAGGCCATCAAGGCGGCCAATGGCCTCACGAGCAACACGATCCTCACCGGGACCACTCTCAAGGTTCCGACTCGTTGATCCGCCCGCCATGTTTCGGCCCGCCGTCCTCAAGGCCGGCCTGCTCGCCGCCTGCGCCCTCCTCGCCTGCGGCGAGCAGGAACCCCGCAAGGACGAACCGCCGCGGCCCGCCCGCGCGGACCTCGTGCAGGCCCTCTTTGAGACGCGCGACGAGGGCAAGTTCGAGTCGCTGGTCAAAACCGCCCGCAAGGCCGGGATCAGCGACCAGATCCTCCTCGAAGCGCGCTTCCTCCTCCTCGTCGATCTCGGCCGCCACGAGGACCTCGCGGCGCTTGCCCCCGCCCTCGTCGCGCAAAGCAAGTCCTTCCGCATCGAGGACTCCGCCATCTTCAGCGTGCCGGAGGAATTCCTTGCCATCACCCAATACAGCCTCGCCCTCGACGCCCTCCACAAGGACGACCACGCCGGCTTCAAGACGCACATCACCGAAGCCTTCTGGCTCAGCCCCCGCCAGGCCGACGCCTTCCGCCCCCACATCGAACGAAACCGCCTCGCGCAGGCCATGCAGAATGTCCGGATCGACTTCCAGCGGTCCTTCAAACGCCAGGAGGACGATCAATCCGTATCCCTCGCTTCCCTCGCCGCACAAGACGCCCCCGCCGTCCTCTTCCATTTCTGGTCCCCATGGAGCACCGAGTGCGAGGCCGAACTGCCCGACTTCCTCGCCACCCGCAAGGAACTGGCCCGCCACCGCATCCCCACCATCTCCGTCCTCGAACATCCCGACCCCGAAATCCTGAAGGACGCCCGGGCCTTCCGCTCCCGCATCGAAAAGCAAGCCGATCAGGGCGCCTGGATCCTCGACAGCCGCGAGTCCCCCCTCGCCCGCCTCCTCCGCATCCAGGATCTCCCCACTGTCGTCCTCGCCCGCCGCGACGGCGCCATCCTCTTCAACGGACACCCTTCCGAATCGCGTCTCTGGCAACAGCTCCGGCGCCTCGCCCCGGACCTCTCCCGCCCCAGTTTGCCCCGCCCTCCCGAGGCGCGGGACGCCGAATAATTCCGCCGCCCTCCCCCGCCGGAGGTTCTGTTAGGGAATTCTGTTAGGAAAATCCCCCGCTCGGGCCGGGAAAATTTCCCGGCAACTTAAGAAAAATTAAACTTGCGTATCCTCTGATTTTCTTCTTTAACTCATTCAGACAGCAACTTCCACGTCATGCCGAACACCACCTTGCCATCGGATCTGGAGCTTCAGGCGCTCACGGTTTTGTACACTGCGGGGCCATCTACGGTAGCCACAGTATTGGATTTGCTGCCCGACGGGAAGCCGCTGGAAGGTGCCGAGGTGATCCTGTGCAGTTTCTTC
>CAYPUM010000197.1:0-7117 GCA_964413545.1 uncultured Roseibacillus sp.
CCTCCGCCGTCGCCGCCCCCGGCCGCGCCCCCCGCACGTCAAACTCCCCACCCCCCACCGGCTCCAACGACGACGCCAACGGCGGCCCCGCCGGCACCATCCCCTCGTCGCTCGCACATCCTCCCAACACCATCAACCCCACTCCCAATACCCCCCACCCCAGCCCCCGCCGCCCGCAGATCAATGACATCCCCTTCATGTCTGCTGGAAAAACAGCAATTCAGGGCCGGCGTCAACCCTTTTCTGCTGCTTTTCCAACATTTTTATTGCGGTTTTTGTAGCACACGATTAGGATGGGTTCATGAACCGGCTCGAGAAGGGGCAATTGTCGCGGCGGGAGCGGCAGATTATCGAGATCCTTTACCGGCTGGGCCAGGCCACGGCGAAGGAGGTTCGGGAGAATCTGCCTGATCCGCCGTCCTACTCGGCGGTGCGGGCCCTTTTGGCGACGCTTGAGAACAAGGAGATGGTGCGGCACAGCAAGGACGGAAGGCGCTACGTTTACAAGCCGGCCATCACGCCGCGCCGGGCGAAGCGCACCGCCCTGGACAATCTTCTGAAGACCTTTTTCGGGGGCAAGCCCGGGAATCTCGTGGCGGCCCTGCTCGATCCGAACGATCAGCAGCTCACCACGAGCGAGATCAACGAAATCCGGGAGCTGATCAGGAAAATGTAGAAGGCGGCGACGCTTCCGGGAGAGGGGGCGATCCCCCCCCGGCGGCCGGGTCGCCGAGCGGCGCCGGAATCCTCACGCCAACCACAGAAGCGCAGCACCCATGCACCTCCTCCTCAACAGCGCGGCGCTTTCGCTGCTGGCGGCGGTCGTGGTTTGGCTGGCGGGGCGCCGGGATCCCGCCTGTTCGCCGCGCCTGACCTCGTGGTGTCTTCTGGCGCTTCTGGCACTGCCCCTGCTGGCGATCCTTCCGAAGTATGAGGTGGCGATGGCGGCGACCCGGCCGGGCGGCACGCCTCCGGTCCCGTCGCCCCTCCATTTGGCGTTGTTCTGGCTGCCGGGTCTTTTCCTCGGCGGCCTGCGATTGGCCGGCGACGCGGTCTCACTGCGCCGCTGGAGAAGCCGGGCGATCGACCCCCACGATCCCGACCTGCGAAGATCCCTCGAGGCATGCCGCAGGCGGGCCGGCCTCAAGCCCGGCGTCAGCGTGCGCCTCCATCCCGAGACGGCCTCGCCCGTCATCGCGGGCCTCCGCCGGCCCGTCATCTACCTCCCCCCGGCAAGCCGTCGCTGGACGCCCGCCACCCTGCAAATGGTCCTTCTCCACGAACTCGGCCACGTGGTTCGTCGCGATCTGTGGATCGCCCTCGCGGCCCGCCTCGCGTGCCTCGTGCATTGGTTCAATCCGCTCGTCTGGTGGCTTCGCCGCCGGCTCCTCGCCCAGTGCGAGTTCGCCTGCGATGCGAGGGTGATCGCGGCGGGGGCCGATCCGGCCCGTTACGCCGCCGCGCTTTGTGAGGTCGCCGAGGGGGGCGCCGCCGCCCCGCCCGCGGCTCTCGCCATGGCGGGCCGGGCTTCGCTCCGCCAGCGCGTGGAACGCCTCGGCCGGCGCCCCCGAACCCGCCGTTCGCTGCTCGTGGGGACGGCTCTTGCCCTCACGGTCTCCGCCTCCTTCGCGCTGTCGGTGATCCGGTTCTCCGCCCCCGCCGGCAATCCGCCCTCCTACCCTCCCGAAGAGATTGAGATCCGGCTCACCGCCGATCCGTTTCCGGCTGATTGAAAGAGCACCGGTGTCCTCGAAAACACCGCGCCGGCAAGAGGAAAACACGCCCCCGGATCGCGAAGAAGCCCCGCCTCCACGGCAGGGCTTCTCCTCGTTGCCTCTGTCTTTGTTCCACAACACACTACTGTGGCCGGAGATTGCCTCTCCTATATCTTAACCGTAACACACCGCCCCAAATGCGCAAATTTCTGAACGAATCCCCGCTTCCCATTGATGACAAGCCGGTTACGGCATCCCTCCCGCCACGCCAGATACCCCCGCCCATGCCCTCCATGCACAAAAAAGGGGCGGCCCCGAAGACCGCCCCTTTCTTATCGCACAACGCACTCGCCTCAGAAGCCCGAAAATCAACCCCGTTCGGGCCAACCATCAGCCCAAGCACCATCAACCACCCCCTCTCCCAAGGAGGTCAGACAAAAAGGAAAAAGAGCTTGATATTTCACTTTTCTTAATTAATACCGCCGACCCGCCCGTCCGGCAAGAAAAAAATGGCCCTGCCCTCCGATCAAGGAGGGCAGGACCTTCCTGAAACAATGTTCCAGAAGCATTCAGAGCGAGGTCCTCGTCTGCCGGGCGAGGGGACGGAACTCGCTCTGAAGCGAACCTAGCGCCGGCTTTTCATGCGCTTGAGGCCGGCGAGACCAAGAAGCGCGATTCCGAGCATACCCAGCGTTGCTCCACCCTCGGGAACGCTGTTCGCAGGACCCGACGGCCTGCTGAAGGCGAACTTCCTGATCTTGAACCTGTCGTCACGGTCTGTCCTGCCGACGCGATCGTTGGAGTGTTCGGCCCCGATCAGGAGGTAATCCGTGATGCCGCTCAGGCTGGCCCAGCCGCTGGATTCATGGCTCACTCCGATTCCGCCGCTCCCCGGGGCGCCGGTGTCCCAGGGACGCATGGCGCCCGGATCGGTCCAGTATTCGAAATCACCGTCGCTGCCGAAGACGTCGAGATAGATCCCCTCGAGTTCCACCGGGCGGTCGAACTTGAACTGCACGTAGTCGATGTAGCCCTGGTTGTCGATTGCGAAGGAGTTGTCGAGGCTGCCATTCTTGTTCGAGAGGCCGTAGGCGGAACTCTGGCCAAGGTAGGCCGGAATCCACGAACTTCCGGTTTCCGCCCACGCCGTGACCACGGCCGTCACGCCATGCTTCGAAAAGGTCCGGACGTTCCCATATTCATAACCGGAATTCGTCCCCCCGGACCTGAAGTCCATCACCGACACACCTTGCGCCTGAAGCGCGAAAACGAGAAACGTAGAGAAGGCAAACAATGTTTTCATGCGAATTCCGGGTGGTTGCAGCAAGCCCCGATACGAGGCTGCCCCACGACAGCAATCCACGTGCCACACCAGCCCAGCCCGAGGCCGATATTCTCGTAAGTTGTTCTTTAAAAGCAACTTAAGGAATTAGGACGATTTGTCACCTTCTCTCCCCGCCCCGATCGTCCGGAGAAAGATGTAAGAAAGACCGACGATGCGGGAGAGTTTCCGACAGGAAGGTGGCCATCCACCGCCAAAACGAATCACCCGTCAGCAGACCCTCTCGAATCACCGCGGGGCGACGGCGGTCACGAGCCGGGTTGCGTGCGGGCACGGCACGCGCCCTTCGAGGCGCCGTCTCGCCATCGCTCAGTTCGCCGGTTCCGTTTCATCGCACCGCGGCGCCGGGACATCCGCGGGCGGCTCCCGGTGGGAGCGCTCCTCCCCGCCGGATTCGCCCGTTTCGGCAAGCCACAGGCGCTCGTCCAGCGCCCGGCGGGCCGCCTTCGCTTCCGCCGCCTTCTTGCTGGAACCGCGCCCCGCCCCGAGCGAAATCCCGCGCCAAGTCACCTCCGCCTCGAACTGTTTCAAATGGTCGGGGCCCGCTTCGTCCACGATCCGGTAAACCGGGCTCTCCCGGTCGATCGACTGAAGGACCTCCTGCAATTGTCCCTTCGGATTGCTGATATCGGCGCCATCGATGGCGGCTTCAAGATCCTCGGCCATGATTTCTCTCACGATCGTGCCGGCGGCCTCAAGGCCGCCATCGAGGTAGACCGCCCCCACGAGGGCTTCAAGGGCGTCGGCGAGGTTGGATTCGCGTTCCCGCCCCCCACTGGCCTCTTCCCCTTTTCCGAGCTGCAGATGGTTTCCGACGCCGAGCCGGCGGGCGCATTCGGCCAAGGCGCCTTTCGAGACGAGGTTGGCCCTCGTCTTGGTGAGACCGCCCTCGGCTTCGTCCGGCAGCAGGAGAAAAAGCCGCTCCGTCAAAACCAACTGGAGCACCGCATCCCCCAGAAACTCCAGCCGCTGGTAGTCCCGGCCTCCCGCTCGCTGCTCCGCCACCCGGCTCGGATGGGTCAGAGCCTGTTCCAGCAACTCATGGTCACGAAACTGATACCCGAGACTGTCCTGCAGCGCTTCCATCAGTTCTGTCCGCCGGCCGGGAACGGCAGGAGGCAGTCGGGTTGGGGTGACCGACGGGACTCGAACCCGCGACAACCTGAACCACAATCAGGGGCTCTACCAACTGAGCTACGGTCACCGTCTCCGGCGGGACCAGCTTAAGCCCCTCCTCGGGCGATTCAAGGCCAAAGAACCCCTTCAGGTTCCACGCCGCGCAAGGAAATCCCGCACCGCCGGCTTGTTCAGAAACACCAGCACCAGCACCGGATAGACCGCCGCCAACGCATACCCCGTCAGCGACGACAGCACCGCCATCACCTTCTGGAACCTCAACATCGCCGCCCCGCCCGCCGGCATCGCGCGGCCCGAAACGCTCATCGTCGTGTCATAGTAGTCCATCAGCGCTCCGTGAATGACGGTAAGGTAGAGCAGCACGCCGAGCAGCTTGAATCCCAGCGAGGTCCACGCGTAAAGGTTCGCCGCCCCCACCGCGTCCCGCCTCCGCTTCAACAGCTTCGCCCCGGAAACAAGAATCAAGACCGCCAGAAGAGCCGCGCCGAAATAGTTGATCCAGTTGGCGAGCATCATCTCGTTCATCATGGTCCGCATCGCCTCGAAAACAACCGCCGGGTCGCCCGCGGCCGGCCCGGGCCTCGCCGGAACATTCTGCTCGATCACCCCGATCAACAACTCCAGCAGGGGATCAAGAAAGATCAGAACGACAATTCCCATCAGCGCGAAGACGGCCCCCAGACTTCCGAACACGATATTGAGAACCCCGAAAACCTTGATCGACTTCGGCTCGACCACCGGCGGTTCCCCCAGTGGCGGCGGGCTTGCGTCCCCGTTCATCGTTTCCCCATTTCAACCACAAATGATCAGCCTTGTCGAGTCGCGCCGCAACGGTTCAACTGCCGCCCGCATGACACCCTCCGCCGACCCGGCCCTCGCCGTCCTCTGCGCCGGCACCGAGCAGATCATCACGCGGGACGATCTCGCCGCAAGGCTGGCTCTGAAACGGCCGCTACGGATCAAACTGGGGGTCGATCCCACCTCCCCCGACATCCATCTCGGGCACACCATCGCCTTCGAGAAGCTCCGCCAGTTCCAGGAACTCGGCCACAAGGCGGTCCTCATCATCGGGGACTTCACGGCCACTGTCGGCGACCCTTCGGGACGCACCGCCACCCGCCCTCCGCTCAGCCGCGAGGAGGTCCTCGCCAATGCCGAAACCTACACCGCACAGGCGTTCAAGGTGCTCGACCGCGAACGCACCGAGATCGTCCACAACGGCGACTGGTTCCGCGACATGACCTACGGCGAAATCCTGCGCCTCAACGCCCGCGTCACGCTGCAGCAGATGCTCCAGCGCGAGGACTTCCGCACCCGCCTCGATCAGGGACGCGAGGTGCGCCTGCACGAAATCCAATACCCCATCATGCAGGGCTGGGATTCGGTGGTGGTCAGGGCCGACGTCGAACTCGGCGGCACCGACCAGCTCTTCAACATCCTCGTCGGCCGCGACCTCCAGAGAGAGGAGGGACAGCCTCCGCAGGTCGCAATGCTCCTCCCCCTCCTCGAAGGCCTCGACGGACGGAAAAAAATGTCGAAATCCTATGACAACTACGTCGGGGTCTCGGACCCCCCCGGCGAGATGTTCGCCAAGCTCATGAGCATCTCCGACGAGCTGATGGACCGCTACTACCTGCTCCTGCTCGGCGAGTCCCGCGACCCGTCGCTCCACCCCATGGATGCCAAGAAGCAACTGGCCTCCCGCCTCACGGCCCGCTACCACGACGAGTCGCGGGCGCAGGCGGCGCGCGCCGACTGGGAGGCCCGCTTCTCGAAACGCGATCCCTCCGCCGCAAAAGACCTCCCGGAACTCCCCGTCGCCTCCCTTCCTCCGGATCTCCCTCTCCTCCAACTCGTCTCGCAAACCTTCGAATCCGTTTTCGGACTCCGGAAATCCAACAGCGAGATCCGGCGCCAGTTCATCATCACCGGCGCGGTCCAGTTGAACGGAGAAAAGCTCACCGATCCCAGCGCTTCCGTCACCCTCCGCCGGAATGACATCCTCCGCCTCTCGAAGAAGCACTCCGTCCGCGCCACCTGACCCGGAAACTCGTCAGAACCCCGCCGGCTTCGGACACCCCCCGGCGAGTGAAAAGATCCCCCCGCGCCTCAGTATCAGTATATACTCATCCCGTCATGCAGCGGTTTCTCCGTCTCGCCTCGCCCGCCCTCCTTGCCGCTTTGCTCGTGAGTTGCGCGGGGCTTGGAACCCGGACTTCGAGCCTTCGCTCCCAGAAGCTCCTGAGCCTCGGCTACCAACCGCTCGAGCTGACGAAGAGTTCCGGCGACACCCGCTACTCGGGCCGGTTCCAAGTCAACGGAGAACCGGTCGTCTTCCTGATCGATTCCGGCGCGAACAGCACCGACCTTGACGCGTCCGTCGCCCAGCGAATCGGCGTCCGGGCCGATCACACCGTGAAGGTCATCAGCCGCGGAGCGCTCGGACGCCCGGTGACCTCGCGCGTCGGCCTCGGCACCCTCCGCGCGGGCTCCATGCGTCCCATTCCCTTCCCGTTCATGCTGGCGCCGTCGTCGCGCGGCCACACTGCCACCAGCCGCTACGACGGCCAGATCGGATTGGACGCCCTCAGCGGCCTCGCGGCCGTCGTCGACTTGCAGCAGGGCTGCCTCTGGATCCCCGGGCCCCGCGCCCCCAACAACCTCAACGGGAATATTTCCCCGCTCGGCCCCCGGCCGGGACTCGGTTTCGACGCCCTGCCCCTCGACCCCGCCGGCCCGCTGCCCCACCTCGTGGTCGAAAGCTACCACAACGGACACCGCCTTTCATGGGTGGTCGATACCGGCGCCGAAGTCACCGTCCTCGCCGCGGAATCAGTCCCCCGCCTCGGCCTCCAAACCTCCCCGTCGCGCTCGAAAATCATCGACGCTTCCGGCGACCGCGCCCCGATCCGGGTGGCGTCGC
>CAYPUM010000198.1:0-7092 GCA_964413545.1 uncultured Roseibacillus sp.
AAGAAGTCGTCCGGCGTGAGGGGCCTTGCGCGGCTGACGCGGAACTGGCCCTCGACGTATCGGACGACTTCGGGTTTTCTGTAGTTGGTGAGGTAGTTTTGCCTGAAGTGGATGTTGCGGGCCGCGACTTGCTCGTCGTCCATCGACCAGAAGAGGGAGAGGAGGGCGCGGGGATCGGCGCCCTGGCCTTCGGGGGACTCGATCGGCGGGAAGGGTTTCACCGGCGGCAGGCGGTCCAATCTACGCAGCATGTGGTAGTTCCACGGGCGCTCGGGGAAGTTGAAGAGATAGAGGCAGAGGCTCCAGGCCGCGATGGCGAAACAGGCCGCGAGGACATTGACGAGGGTCCACCAGAACAGGGAGGGGCGGCGTCCGGCGGGTTGGGCGGGATCGGGGTCGGCCATGGGAAATGGTGTGAGGTGGGCGGGCGGCACGAGGCGCCCGCCGGTGCGACGCGTTCCCCGGGGATGGGGCGGCAGAGTGTGCCGTCTGCGGGGCCCGCTCGCCAGTCAAGAATTGTCGTCAATGCTGCCCCTGCCCCGGTTCAAGGTGACGCCGCCCGAGCTGGATCGCCGGATGGGGCAGGGCGCATTTTTGGGGCTCGATGCGGGGGGCGGGGGCTGGTCTAATGAGGGGGTGTCGCGGGTGCAGGTGATGACGGACGCCCTTGCGAGCCAAGTGGCGGCGGGCGAGGTGGTGGAACGTCCGTCGAGCGTGGTGAAGGAACTGGTGGAGAACAGCCTTGATGCGGGGGCGCGGGAGGTGCGGCTCGATGTGCAGAGGGGAGGGGTGGCGATGTTGCGGGTGGCGGATGACGGCTGCGGGATGGACCGCGAGGACGCGCTGTTGAGCATCGAGCGGCACGCGACGAGCAAGCTCCGGGACAAGGAGGGGCTGATGTCGATCCGGACGTTGGGGTTCCGTGGGGAGGCTCTGCCGAGCATCGCGAGCGTGTCGCGCTTTGGCCTGACGACTCGCGAGCACCGGGCGGTGGAAGGGACGGAGGTGACGGTCGAGGGGGGGACGCTGCGCGACGTGCGGAGCGCGGGCTGTCCGCCGGGGACGACGGTGGAGGTGCGGGACTTGTTTTTCAACGTTCCGGCGAGGCGCAAGTTCCTGCGGCGGGAGGCCACGGAAGGGGCGCACATCGACCATCAGGTGCGCTTGCACGCGCTGGCGTCCGAGCAGACGCGGTTTGTTTTCCGGAAGGATGGCCGGGTGGTGATCGACGTGGCGGGGACGCGCGACCGGCGGGTGCGGATCGGGGACCTGTTCGGGCGGGAGGTGCTCGACAAGCTGGAGGAGGTGGTGGCGGTGGAGCGGGCGGGGGCGGTTCTGGAAGGGTATCTGCTGCCGACGAGCGAAGCGCGCACGAGCCGGCGGGGGCAGTATCTTTTCCTGAACGGCCGGCCGGTGGAAGATCGCGTGGTATGGCGGGCGTTGGAGGAGGGTTACCGGGGGGCGCTGCCGGCCGGGCGGCATCCGGTGGCATGGTTGTGGATCGAGATGGATCCGGCGCTGGTGGACGTGAACGTGCACCCGGCCAAGCGGGAGGTGCGGTTTCACCGGCCGGCGGAATTGCGTTCCCTGATTTACGAGGCGGTGGTGGAGACGTTGCGGGGAAGGACGAGGGGAGCGGGGCGGGGGCCCGAAGGAGTGGAGGGCGCGGGCGGAGAGACCCGTGGCGCCCCTGCGGCGGACCGGCGCGGGGCCGGGCGGAGCGAGTCTGATGCGGCAGGGGGCGGCCATGAAGAGCGGATTCATGACGGCGCCGCCGCCGGCGGGAGTCGCGACCTCGGTGAGCGGGAGGAGCCGCGCCGGTGGCGGGCGGAGGCGCAGCCGGAACTGCCGGGGGGAGAGGCGGAGTGCGGGCCTCCCTCGTTTCGTCCGGTAGGCGTGCTCAATGGGCGGTATGTGGTGCTCGAAAGCGGCGACGGGATGGTTTTGATGGAGGGGGAGGCGGCATGGGAACGGATCCTGTATGAGCGGTTGCTGCGAGGAGCGGAGGGCAGCCCGCCGGATTCGCAAGGGCTGCTGGTGCCGGTGTTGGTGGAGCTGGACGCGCGGGACGCGGATGTCGTTTTTCGGAACCTGAAGAACTTTCAGGATGCGGGCATGGAGGTGGAGTCATTCGGCGGGGTGACGGTGCAATTGCGGAGTCTGCCGGCGATGCTGGCGGGGACCGACCCGCGGACGCTGCTGGTGGACTTGGTGGACCAGATGGTGTCGAGCGCGGAAGGGAAGGCCGGCCGGTCGCTGGCGTTCGAGCGGTTCGCCGGCCAACTGGCCGCGGTGGGGGCGCGGGGGCGCCGGTGCCGGACCGACGGCGCCCGGCGGCTCGTCGAGGATCTGCTCTCCTGCGATCTGCCGTATTGCACGCCGGACGGCCGTCCCACGATCATCCAGGTCCCGACCAGCGAGTTGGAGCGGCGGTTCGGGCAGGGGTGAGGGGCGGGTCTGGCGTTTCGGATTTCAGATTTCGGATTTCAGATTTCAGATTTCAGATTTCGGACCTGGGATTTCGGATTTGGGATTTGGGATTTGGGGTTTGAGGTTTCGGGGTTTGGGATTTTGGGATTTTGGATCTGACAAGGCTTGCGGAGGGATGAGCGGGTGTTACAAATTCGTGACGGCATGGGCGACAAGCTCACCTACAGGGAGGCAGGGGTCGACACGGGGAAGGCTGCTGCCTTGGTTGGCGACATCGCGGGGCAGGTACGTCGCACCCAGAAGCAGCGCTCGCTGCTGGGGGCGTTCGGGTTGTTCGCGGCGGCGTATGAGCTGAAGGGGTATCGGAATCCCGTGATCGTGACGGGATGCGACGGGGTGGGGACGAAGATCGAGGTGCAGTTGCAGCGGGACCGGATCGAGGACATCGGGCGGGATCTGGTTGCGATGAGCGTGAATGACATCCTGACGACGGGGGGTGATCCGTTGCTGTTTCTCGACTACATTGGCCTTCCGGAACTGCGGGTGGGGCTGGTAACCCGTCTGGTGGCCGGGATGGCGGACTATCTCGAGGCGTGCGGGTGCATTTTGGCGGGGGGCGAGACGGCCGAGATGCCGGGGTTGGTGCCGCCCGGGGCGGTCGAACTGGCCGGGTTCTGTATCGGGTGCGTCGAGAAGGACGAGTTGGTGACGCCCTCGAGTGTGAGGGAGGGCGACGTGCTGGTGGGATACGGATCGGCGGGGATCCAGGCCAACGGGTGGAGCCTCGTGCGGCGGGTGATGCGGGAGCATCCCGGCGAGTTCACGGAGGAGGATGTGGAGGCCCTGTTGCCGCCGACGCGATTGTACCATGACGTGGTGCGGGGGCTGAAGGAAGCGGGGGTGCGGCCGAAGGCCATGGCTCACATCACGGGCGGGGGATTGCCGGAGAACCTCGGCCGGCTCTTCGAGGAAACGGGCTGCACGCTGGAACTCGCAGAATGGGAGAACGCCGCGGTGCGGAAAGTCCTGCGGCACGTTGAGCCGGCGAGCGCGTTGCACACCTTCAACATGGGAATCGGCTGGGTCGTGATCGTTGATCCGGACGACGTGCCGGCGGCGGAGACGGCAGGGCCGGGGGGGGGCGTCCTTGGCGCAGTGGAACCGGTTCCGGGAGTCCGGGCGAGGTGGAAGCACATCCCGTGAGAGCATGAGCGACCCACTGAAGCACGAATGCGGGATCGCGGTGGTTCGCATGCGGAAACCGCTGGCGTATTACAAGGACCGCTACGGGTCGGCGTTGTGGGGGTTCAACAAGTTGTTTCTCCTGATGGAGAAACAGCATAACCGGGGACAGGACGGGGTGGGGATCGGCTGCGTGAAGCTGAACATGCCGATCGGGGCGCCGTACATGTTCCGGCGGCGGGATTCGGCGCGGGACTCGCTGGCGGGGCTCTTCAAGCGGGAGATGAAGCGCCTCAACAAGGAGGTCCGCAAGGGGGAATGCGAGCTCGAGGATCCGGTGCGGCTCAAGGAGAAGTTTGATTTCGGGGGGGAGATCCTGATCGGGCATCTGCGGTACGGGACCTCGGGGGAGTTCGACCAAGGGTCGTGTCATCCGTATTTGCGGCGGAGCAACTGGCCGACGCGGAGTCTCATGATGATGGGGAACTTCAACATGACGAACACGCGGCGGCTGAACCGGCAGTTGATCGAGCGGGGTCAGCATCCGGTGTTCGGGACGGACACGCAGACGGTGCACGAGGAGATCGGATTTCATCTCGACGAGGCGCACACGGACATCTATCGGCGGTTGCGGGATGCGGGGGTTCCCGGGACGGAGATCCCGGATTGCATTTCGCGGGAGCTGGACGTGGTGAGCCTTGTCGGGGAGGCGGCCAGGATGTGGGACGGGGGGTATACGATCTGCGGGGTGGTGGGCAACGGGGACCTGTTTGCGTTGCGGGACCCGCACGGCATCCGGCCGTGTCATGTCCTTGTGACCGACGAGGTGGTGGCGTTTGCCTCGGAGCGGGTTCCGTTGATGACGGTCTTCGAGGCGGCGGAGGATGAGGTCGAGGAGCTCGAACCGGGGGTGGTGGCGACGGTCAAGAGCGACGGAACGATCTCGCGGGGACGCTACGCCCCCGAGGCGGAGGTGAAGCCGTGCTCCTTCGAGCGGATCTACTTCTCGCGCGGGAACGACCCGGGGATCTACCGGGAGCGGAAGGCGATGGGGGCGGCCTTGACGGACCAGGTGGTGGAGTCGATCGGGGGGGATTTCGAGCAGGCCGTCTTCTCGTACATTCCGAACACGGCGGAGACGGCGTATTACGGGCTGATGGACGGGCTGCGGCACTACCGGCGCCAGCAGGTGCGGGACGAAATCCTGGAAGCCTCGAAGAACGGAGGGCTGGACGAGAACCTGCTGGACCGTCTCATCATGAAGAGCTGGCCGCGAAGCGAGAAGATCGCGCACAAGGACATCAAGATGCGGACTTTCATCGCGCAGGAGAAGGGACGGGCGCAACTGGTCTCGCACGTCTACGACATCAGCTACGGGGCGGTGGGGCCGGACGACGTGCTGGTGGTTCTGGACGATTCGATCGTGCGGGGGACGACGCTCCGGAAGTCGATCCTCAAGATTCTTGCACGGACCAATCCGCGCAAGATCGTGATCTGCTCGACCGCGCCGCAGATTCGGTATCCGGACTGTTACGGGATCGACATGTCGGAGCTGGGCAAGTTCATCGCGTTTCAGGCGGCGGTGAACCTTGTGCGGCGCTCGGGCCGGCGGCGGTTGATCGAGGATACCTACGAGGCCTGCGTGGAGGAACTCCGGAAGCCGTGGGAGGAGAGGGGAAACTGTGTGAAGGCGATTTACGACCCGTTCGACACGGAAGAGATCTCAGAGGAGATCGCGCGGATGGCGACTCCCGAAGACAGCGCCTGGCACGGCGAAGTGCAGATCATTTACCAGCGCATCGGGAACCTGCGAGGGGCGATCGAAGGCCCCTGCGGCGATTGGTATTTCACGGGCAACTATCCGACGCCCGGAGGATTCGCGACGGTCAACTCGGCCTACGTGCAATGGCACGAAGGAATGGCCGGAAGAAGTTATGACCTGCCGCTGTGAGGATCAGGAGACACGCGCCGCTGGAAGGGCCCCTCGAAGTCATTGGTTCGATAGCTGCCCTCCAATTCGAGACGCCATCTTCCATTGGTTTCCTCAGGGAAGATGTATCCCATGGCGATTCCGGCAATCCAGCCGGTCTCCATGTCGAGTTCTTCCTTCCCCAATCCCCATTCGGGAGGAGTTTGATCGGCCAGAATGGGATAATTGATATTGAAGTCGTCGAGCCAGTTGACTCCGCCGAATCCGGCCAGATACCACGCCCCGGCGGGGGGCTCGTCGACAATGAGGGGCTTGCGCTTGCGTCGGCGGCCGGGAAAGGGCAGGATCCCTTCTGATGACGCAGACAAGGGGCATCTTCCGTTGGAGCGGGATCCGGGCTGTGGCCGGACCAGGCGGGGCCCGGAGTTCCGCGTCGCGAGGAGTCGCCGGGACGAGCATCAGGGCCTGTAGCTCAGCGGTTAGAGCAGAGGACTCATAAATCCCATCAAAGGGTGTCGCTCTGAGTCGTAGAGCGTTGTGAATGAGTTGGTTAGGTGGGATTCAGTTTTTCACCACGACACCCCAAAACACCACAAATCAGGCCATTTTCCGGGTAGGTTGTGGCAAGGGTTGTGGAAAACCCCTTCAGCGTCTCCGCCTGGAGCAACTTCCACGGAGTCCCCGGCACCAACCTTGGAGCGTCCAGGGAGCAAAGATCCGGGGCCAGTCGGGGGAGAGGAGTGCCGTCTCTGCGGAGCGTCCCCGAGAATGGCCATTGCCGCCTGCCGTGGGGCTCTCTCAGCCGTCCTGGCCCTCGGGGAGGGTAGGGCCCCCGCCAGTGCTGCGGACGCTGAGAATCGCTCTCAGGGCACTCCTTTGAACACGTTCCTTGCGAGCAATGGCGCGGGCTTGGCGGGGAGGGACCACGGGTGGGGAGGGTCTCGCCCGTATGGAATCCTCCCCCCGGCTGGCGCTACATGGGTGAGCGTCTGAAAAAAATAAACTTTCTCAAGCGCCACGGATCTCTGTGACAAGTGCGAGGGCCGTCCGCATTGCCTTGTGCTTGGGCGGCAGTCCTGATACCTCCTGAGGCAATCAGAGAATATGCCGCGTCCCGGCTTCGTTCTTCCCTGCTCGCCGCTCCGAAGGTCGGGTTCGACCGGACCCACGACCAAGGGCGGCAGCGTGTGCCTCGACGGCATGGGCTCGGCCCCCGGGCGGCAGTTCAGCTTGAGACCCCCGGAACCACGAAACGATGCGTTCGGTGACGCGCCTATGCCATGGGACGATGGGCAACGCTCGCGCGACTTGCTGATGATCCCCCCGATCCTCGGTTCGTTCGGGAACGTGGCCTTCCTGCAACGGAGCGGGCTTCTGGGGCGCCCGTTCCGCTACCCTGTCGAGCGGGCTGGGGGCGCCAGTGCCGTTCACGCCTTGTGCGACGTGGGTGTAGCGCTGCGTCGTTCGCACGTCCTCATGGCCGAGGAGTTCCTGCACTTCACGCAACGTGAACCCATGACAAAAGCGTTGAACATCACCCCCGCTAATTT
>CAYPUM010000199.1:0-6196 GCA_964413545.1 uncultured Roseibacillus sp.
ACTCGAACCCGCGACCTCCGGCGTGACAGGCCGGCGTTCTAACCAACTGAACTACCGCTCCCCTTGCGGGTGGGACGCGGAAGCTAGGCCGTTTCTGGGGTGCAGGCAATTCTTTTTTCCGGGAGAGGCGCCTGCATCGGGGGCGTTTGGCTAGAGTCCTTGATATCCGGAAGTCGTCACAAATGAGTCAAGTTTTCCGGCAGCAAGGTTGGTGAGCTGTCGTCAGCGCCCCGAGAAACCAGCTCGTGAGTGGAGGGACGGTTCTCAGGAGCGGAGTTTCGTCAGCGCCGCTTCGAGGCTGGGCAAGTCTTCCACGGTGAGCACTTCGGCGTCCGGGTCGATGCGGCCCATGAGGCCGGCGAGGACCCTGCCGGGGCCGAGTTCGATGAAGAGGCGGTGGCTGCGTTCGAGGAACCAGCGCATCGATTCCTCCCAGCGGACCGAGCCGGTGACTTGGGCGGTGAGCGAATCGCGGATTGCGTCGGGGCCCTCGGCGGGCCGGGCGAGGAAGTTGCTGACCACCGGGAGGTTTGGAGAGCCGATCCCGGCCGCCGCGAGGGCCTCAGCGAGCGCGGTCTGCGCGCTTTGCATCAGCCTCGAGTGGTAGGCCCCGGCGACATTGAGGCGCTTGGCGATGCGGATTCCCCTTCCCTTGGCCTCCGCCACGGCCTGCTCGATCCCGCCGGCCGGGCCGGAGAGGACGATCTGACCGGGGGCGTTGAAGTTGGCCACGTCCACATCGCAATCGTTGGCGAGTTGGACGACGGTATCAGGGTCGCCGCCGATCATGGCGGCCATGGCGCCTCCGGCCGCGGCGCAGGCTTCGTCCATGAGTTCCCCCCGCCGGGCCACGAGCTTGAGGCCCTCCTCGAAGCCGAAGGTTCCCGCCGCGGTGTGGGCGGTCCATTCCCCCAGCGAGAGGCCGGCCACGCCCGCCGGTTGCAGGTCCGGCAGAGCCGATTTCAGGAGATCGAGCAGGGCCAGCCCGTGAACAAACAGGGCCGGCTGGCAGTTGGCGGTCCGGGTCAGGTCGTCGTCCGGCCCGTCGAACATGACCGTGCTGAGAGACCGCCCCAGGACGGCATCGGCTTTCTCGAAAATACCCGCCGCGGAGGGATGGGACTCCGCCAAGTCCCGTCCCATTCCAACCCGCTGGGCGCCTTGGCCCGCGAAAAGCAACACCACTTCGCTCATCTCGGCGCGAGCTAACAGGGCCATCACGCCCGGAGCAAGCCCGCAACCCCCCTTCCGACCCGCCCCAGCAGTTCGGCGCCCCGGCGCATCGATTCTTCGAGCGGCAGGTTGAAGGCCTCCAGCGAGAAGGTGGCGTCGAACTCGCCGCTCGCCACGACCTCCGCGGTCACCCGGCCGCCGCAGCCCATGACGCGTTTCCCCATGCGGCGGGCCATCCGGGCCAGGGCCACGGGCCCCTTGCCCGCCAGCGACTGGCCGTCGAGGGCGCCTTCGCCGGTGACCACGGCGTCGGCGTGTGCGATGCGCTCCTCGATGCGCAGCGTCTCGGCGACCATCTCGAAGCCGGGCCGGAGCCGCGCCCCGGCGAAACGCATCAGACCGAATCCCAGTCCCCCGGCGGCGCCGGCCCCGGGGCGTCGGGCCAGTTCCTCGCCGCCGCTTGCCGCCACGAGCAGTTCGAGAAAACCCTCGAGGATCTCGCATTCCCGCGGCCCGGCGCCCTTCTGCGGGCCGTAGACGGCGGTCGCTCCCTCGGGCCCAAGGAGGGGGTTCTCGACGTCGCACGCCACCTCGATGGCGGGCAGGCGGATCCGGCTCCCTTCACACACCTCCGCCAGCTCCCTCATGCAGCCCGGTTCCGGCCGGAGTTCGGTCCCCCGCGCGTCGCGGAAAGCAATCCCGAGGGCCGCCGCCATTCCGGCTCCCCCGTCGTTGGTGGCGCTCCCGCCGATCCCCACGAGGATCCGGTCCGCCCTCCCGTCCCGTGCCGCGTACCGGATCATCTGACCGGTTCCGGCGGTGGTGGCGCGCAGGATGTCGCGCTCCCCCTCCCCGAGCCGCCACAACCCGCTCGCCTCCGCCATCTCCATCACGGCGAGAACCCCCTTCCCTTTACTACAAATGCCGTATTTCGCGCTGACCGGCCGGCCGAGGGCGTCCACCGCCGGGCAGGTTCGCCACTCCCCGCCCATGGCCGCCACCATGGCCTCCGCGAAGCCCTCCCCGCCGTCGGCGATCGGGCAGAGCTCCATCCCGGCGTCGAGTCCGGCGGCCCGCATCCCGTCCCGCAGCGCCGCGCAGGCCTCGAGAGCCGTGAGGGACCCCTTGAACTTGTCGCAGGCGATCAGGACGCGCATGGGCCGGAGGGTAGGACATCGCGCGCGATTTGGCCATCGTATCCGTTCCGGACCGTGCGCCGCGGAGGGGTGCGACAGCAGACGGATCAACCGCCCGCCGTGGATGGCCGGCAGCCCGAGGGTGCCGGGCCAGGATCAGTCGTTGGCAGCGGAAAGAGTGGCTGGCGCCCGTGCGTAGGAGACGGTAGCATCCCTGCGGCGTGAAACCTCGATCCGAGGTTTTCCTCCAACCACTCCGGATCCCATGCCCATCGCACCACCATCCCGCCGCCAGTTCATCCGCATCGTCGGAGGAATGTCATTCGTATCCGCCGTGGCGCCGCGTTATGCGGCCGGAGCGGCGCCGCCGGCCGCGGACGGCCTGCTCGTCGAGGCCTGCACCTTCGCCGACCCGGGCGGCTGGAAGCTGGATACGCAGCACTATCAGCAGATGGGAGGGTGCTACCTGCTCGCCCATGGCATGGGAAAACCGGTCCGCAATGCCACCACGAAGGTGAAGTTCCCGGAACCGGGGCGGTGGAACCTCTGGGTGCGGACCCGCGACTGGTGCCCGGGCGATTGGGAGGCGCCCGGCCGGTTCAAGGTCCATGTCGATGGCCGCGCCCTGCCGGTCGAGTTCGGCACCGAAGACGGCTGGGCGTGGCAGCGCGGAGGAGCGGTGGAGATCAAGTCGGCCGGGGAGGTCGAGATCGCGTTGGAGGATCTCACGGGCTTCGACGGCCGCTGCGACGCCCTCTTCTTTTCGAAGTCCCCCTCCCCTGCCCTTCCCAATTCGGACCTCGCCAAGCTGGCGGCGTGGAAGGACCGGCTCAGCGGCCGGAGCGGGCGGGAGATCGAGGAGCGCCGCTTCGACGTCGTGATCGTGGGCGGCGGGATCTCGGGGTGCGGGGCCGCCCTCGCGGCCCGCAGCAAGGGACTCAAGGTGGCCCTGATCCATGATCGCCCCGTCTTCGGCGGAAACGCCAGCGAGGAGGTCCGCGTGCACACGATTGGGATCCCCGGCAAAGGCGCCGGCCTCCTGAAAACGATCGACACCCCGCACTATCCGAACGGAGATGAAAGGGCCGCCGCGGCGCAGGAGAAACGGGAAAAGACGATGGCGGACTCCGGCGTCGACCTCTTTCCCGGACATCTGTGCTGCGGATTGGAGAGGTCCGGTTCCCGGATTGCCAGTGTCGAAGCGCGGGAAGCGGCAACCGGCGTGATCCGCCGGTTCCGGGCCCCCGTGTTCATCGACTGCACCGGCGACGGCTGGCTGGGGCATTGGGCGGGCGCGGAATCCCGATACGGCCGCGAGTCGTACCGCGAATTCGGCGAGGCATGGGAGAAACACGGCGACCTCTGGAGTCCCGAAAACCCCGACAAGCGCGTCATGGGCGCCAGCATCCTCTGGAACTCGAAGCGCCGCAAGATGCCGTCCACTTTCCCGGACGTGCCGTGGGCGCTGGACGTGGCCAACGGCCACGCAGCCGTCAAGGGCGAGTGGTATTGGGAGTACTCCGCGAACCATCTCGACCAGATCAAGGACGCGGAGCAAATCCGCGACCACCTCCTCCGCGCCATATACGGGTCGTTCGCAAACGCCAAGAAACAACCGAAGAACGCCACCGTCGAACTGAAGTGGGTCGCCTACGTCGCCGGCAAGCGCGAATCGCGCCGCCTCCGGGGCGACTACATCTACACCATGCGCGACATGACCGAGCGCCGGAAGTTCCCCGACGCGGTGGTCGAGGAGAAACGCGACATCGACACCCACTACCAGCGCAAGCTGACGGGATTGCGGCAGGATTTCCTCTCCAAGGCGCTCTTCCGCGATACGGGAGGTCTCTACTACATCCCCTTCCGCGCTCTTTACTCGAAGGACGTCGAAAACCTCATGATGGCCGGACGCTGCTTCAGTTGCTCGCACATCGGCCTCTGTGGCCCCCGCGTCATGAAGACCTGCGGCCAGATGGGCCTCGCCACCGGATACGCCGCCGCCCTCTGCAAAAAACACCAAGCCACCCCGCGACAGGTCGGCAAAAAACACATCCGCGAACTGCGCCGCCTCATCGGCTACGAACCGGCCGAAGCCTGAGGCCCTCTGGAGAGTGCGCCGGCAGAGCCCCCACGGGGCGGCGACGGCGCTTTTGGGGGGCAGGCCGCGCTTCGCCAAAGTGGAGGAACGCCCCCGGCGGGCTTGTCCCGCCGGAGCGAACGATTGGTCAGCCAACGGCATGCAACCAATTCAGCCCGTGGGAAGCGCGAATGCTCCAAGGGCACGAACAACACCTACAGGGGCTGAGTGTAGGAGAGAATGCGTAATGCGATGCATCCCGGCCACCCCTGAAGCCCCACCGCCAGGTGGGAAATCCGTAGATCGATTTCCCACTCTTCTTCCGCCCTTTCAGCTCGACTTCCCGATGGCCTTGGCAACCGTTTTCATCGGCAGGAACAGCTTCCGCTTCTCTTGTGGGAAGTCGAGGAATCCGTGCTTCCGGTAGAACGCTGCGGCGCTGTCGTCCTTCGCCTCGACCACCACCACCGCAGACGCGACCTGATCGGCGCTTGCGAGAGTCCTTCGCAGGGCATCGGCCAACAGCACACTACCGAGGCCGGGTTGATCGACATTCCTTGCCAACCTACCAATCAGGGTCGCCGGCGTGGTCGGGTAGCGCGGCAGCTTCTTCGCGACCTCCTCCGGCAGTCCTCGCGTCTCCACCGCATACGATGCCAGCGTGTAATAGCCGAGAATCGTGCCTGGATCGTCCTCATCGACCATGACGAACACCGCCGCCACGTGCCGCCGGACGTCCTGCGAGGCCTGCCGCCGCAAATAATCGTCCAGCGCCGCCACCCCGCAGGTGAAGACCGCGCGGTCGTGGGAGGAGGCCAGGGGCCCGGAGCGCAGGCCGCTCATTTCATGGTCACCCTCTTGCGGTGACGGGCGAAGGCATCACGAAGCTTCCGATTGGGCTTCGGAGCGTCGAGCATGGCCGCCGCGAAAGCCTCGCTGTCCTCGACACTGAGCCGCAGGATCTCGTGCTCGCGGACCACCTCCGCGGCGTTCTTCTGCAAGGTGGCGATGACGTAGTCGGTCAGGGTCTGGCCTTCGAGCGACGCCGCACGACCGATGAGGGCCTTGATCTGAGCGGGGACTCGGGCCTCCAACCTCTCGGTGGCCTGCTTGGATCTTGTTCTCGTCGGTGAGCTCATGCCAGAATTATCCGGCAATTTGCCGGAAAGTCAATGCTCCTTCAGGAGCAGAATCGTCGTCACCTCGCGGCCTGCTTCGGTGACTTTTCAGGGACTTGGTCAAAAAGGTCTCCCCCACAAGTTATGAGGCGACAGAATGCCTCCGAGCAAGCAAACCCCGGAAAACCCTGTCACAAATGAAGGGATGGCGGAGGGGGTGGGATTCGAACCCACGAGGACTTGCGCCCTGCCGGTTTTCAAGACCGGTGCATTCGACCACTCTGCCACCCCTCCCAGAGTCACAGGTGCGCCTTTAGCCAACGCCTTCCGTAGCCACTTTTCAAGTATCGTTCGCGCTTTTCGGCGGTTTGGCGATCCGGATGCTCCTCGAGCAGGACCCGCTTCCAGGGGCGCTTTCCCTTGGTGGAGCGAACCCGCCCGGCCTGATGGGACCGCAGCCGCGCATCCGGGTCGGCGCTGCTGCCGATATAGAGACTTCCGTCAACTTCGCTTCTGAGAACGTAGACCCAATACATCACACCCTTCGGTTTCCGTAGCCACTTTTTCACGTGATGGCCCTCGAAACGAGGGCCAAACGTGACCGCGTTTTCGCGCCGGGCAGGCGCGATGCACGCGGCAAGTATCGTTCGCGCTTTTCGGCGGTTTGGCGATCCGGATGCTCCTCGAGCAGG
>CAYPUM010000199.1:6296-7076 GCA_964413545.1 uncultured Roseibacillus sp.
CGATGCACGCGGCAAGTATCGTTCGCGCTTTTCGGCGGTTTGGCGATCCGGATGCGCACACACCCTCAACTTAATGTCTGTAGGCGTTTTTCCGGTCGGCAATTCGGACCACCACAATCGTGAGTCTGTCGTCGTGAATCTGGTAAAGGATGCGGTAGTTCCCCTGCCGAATCCGATATTTCTCTTCACCTGAGAGCTTTATGCATCCATCCGGTCTAGGGTCGTCGGAGAGCTTCTGGATGCGCGTAATAATCCTCTCCTGATCTTTCCCTGGTATTCTCTGAAGCTCTTTGGCGGCCGATTTCTTGATCTCGATGTTATAACTTGCCATCTTTCCTGAGCTTCCGCACGAAGGTTTCGAAATCGATGGTTGGTTCCGATTCCCGATCCCGGAAAGAAGCCAGATCCTCCAAATCTTCTGCCAGAGCTTCCTTGACCGCGTCGTTCACAAGGTCTGACACAGAAACAGAAGTCTCTGCGGCCCTCAATTTCAGGGCCCTGTGTAGGTCCTCGTCAAAGTAGACAGTTGCTCTCTTCATGCGGAACACTCACACGAAAACGCCAGAACGTCAAGACGTCAAGACGCCTGTTGGCGGAATTAGTTCGGTCCTCGCCCCGGATCTCGGTCATGACGTGTTCCGGACTATTCTCAAAGCTCCGCCCCCCCCCAGCCGATTCCAGCGGCTGCCGCCGTCGGGAAGACTCCGGCCACCTCCCTCCACGTAGGAGGGGTCAGGTGATAATTCTTGCAAGAATGGTCTTCTTCAGCCGCTTCATCGT
>CAYPUM010000200.1:0-7071 GCA_964413545.1 uncultured Roseibacillus sp.
CGCACCAGGTTTATGGGAATCGCGAAACCGATGCCCATGTATCCGCCACTGCGGCTGTAGATGGCGGTGTTGATCCCGATCGCCTCGCCGTCGATGTTGAGGAGCGGCCCGCCCGAGTTGCCCGGATTGATGGCGGCATCGGTCTGTATGAAGTTCTCGTAGTTGGCGATGCCGAGGTTGCTGCGCCCGCGGGCGCTGACCACGCCCACCGTCAGGGTTTCGGAGAGCCCGAAAGGGTTGCCGATTGCGACCACCCATTCCCCGATCTGGAGCTTCGAGGAATCCCCCAGCCCGATGGCGGGAAAGCTCCCCTTTCCCTTCTCCTTCGCAATCTTGATGACGGCCACCTCCGATTCCGGGTCCGTGCCAACCAGCTCGGCTTCGAGTTCCCGCCCGTCATGCAGATGCACCGTGATCTTGTCCGCCTCGCCCACCACGTGGCTGTTCGAAAGGATGTATCCCTTCTTGTCGACGATGAATCCCGAGCCCTGACCACGCCGGATATACTCGCGTCCCCGGTCTTGCTGCGGGCCACGACGAAAACGCGGATCCCGAAAGAATTTCCTCAGCAGATCGTCCCCGAAGAATTGGTAAAGGTCGTTCGATCCGAACGGCCCGGCCATGCCGCCGCCCCCCGTCACCTTCTTCTCAACCTCGATGAATACCACCGCCGGGATGGTCTCCCGCGCCACCCGGGTAAAGGTCCGCGCCGATTCCGCCAGCAAACCGTCGTCCTTCGAGGAGGAATTCTGACCAGACGCAGAGGCGCCGCCAAAAACCATGACGGCCGCAATTCCGGCCACCGTGATGAGCTTCTTCCGATTGTCGAATTGTGTTGTTTGCATGACGTGTTCGCAGTGGATTCGAGATTGGCGGACAACCGCACCAGCGGCGTCTCTTCCGCCAATCAACCTCGACAGTCTACCGGACCCGGCCTCCCCCCGACAGTGCGCCGGACCACGATCCCGCCTGCGCAACCGGTTGTATCGGAGTGTACGCAAGGAACGTACACTTCACTCCCCGCCGGTCCTGCCTCGATGACTTCATGACCATCCCCCGTCCGGCATCCTTCCCTGCTTCCACCGGGACCTTCCACCCGCCGCCCGGTCTCAATCCTCCCCATCCCCCTCGGGACATTCCGCCTCGAGGGTGCAGACCACCATGGTTCCCTTCCTCCTTCGCGGGGCGATTTCGAGCCGGGCTCCGATGGATCCAGCGCGGTAGCGCATGATGCGCAGCCCAAGTCCGGCAGCGCATTCGCAGTCCTTCCCTTCACCGACGCCCCTCCCGTCGTCCTTCACGAAGAGCATGATGTTCCCGTCCTTCGCCTTGAGACCCACGCCAAGCCTCGATCCGTCGCTGTGCTTCACGGCATTGTTGACCGCCTCCTGCGCAATCCGAAAAAGCTGGTTCGCAACATATTGGTTGTCGACACGCACCGGCTGCGGACAGCGAAACCGGCACCGCAGCGAAGCATGCACCTCGACGCTCGAGGCCAGATCCCGCAGCGCCGCCATCAGATCCTCCGGATTGTCCCCCACCGGGTGCAGCCCGCGGGTCGTCGTGCGGGCCTGCGCAATCGTCTCCTCGGTCAACCGGGCGATCATCTTGATGGCGTCGGCTTCCGGCGCGCGCCCCTCGGCGAGGTCCTCCTCGATCACCCGCAGGCGCAGGTTCACCGTGCTGAGCATCGCTCCGATGCTGTCGTGCAAATCCTGCGCGATCCGGTGGCGCTCCTCTTCGGCCGCTTCGCTGACCTCTCGTTCCAGCCGCTTCATCCTCCGCCGGGCCGCCCTGCGATCCGTGATGTCTTCCGCGGTGCCCGCAAACCGATAAATCCGCCCCTCCTCGTCCCGGATCGGAAACCCGCGGTCGCGCAGCCAGCGGATCGAGCCGTCCGGACGGACGATCCGGAACTCCTCGTCGAATCCCTCCCCCTCGACCAGCCGCTCGAGCGCAGCCCGCATCCGCTTGCGATCCGCCGGGTGGATGGCTTCAAAAAAGGCGTCCAAGTCCGTGTCGAGGATCTCGGAGGGCCGCCCGAAGATCCGTTCGAAGGCCTCGTTGCAATAAAGCACGTCGAACGTCTCCGCCTCCCGCAGCCATACCACGTCGCGAAGCTGTTCGGTGAGCTGACGCAGCCGTTCCTCGCTCTCCCGAAGTTGCTTCTCGGCCTCCTTCAGCGTCCGCATGTCCTTCGCGATGCTGGCGATGGTGTCGGGCTCCTCCCCTTCCGACCGCAGGAGCGAGAGGGTCAGCAAAACCGGAATCTCCTCCCCGCTCTTCGTCAACCGGACTCCCTCGACGTTGCGCACCGATTCACCCCCACGGCAGGCCTCCAGCAGTTCGTCCACCTGCCCGTGACGCTCCTCGGGGACGATCATCCTGACCGACCGCCCCGCCAGTTCTTCCCGCCGCCAGCCGAAAAGCCGCTCCACCTCGTCGTTCACCTCCAGCATCACACCCTCGAGATCCTCGATGATGATCGGATCCGTGGCGTCCCGGAACACCTGCGACATCTTCCGCCATTCCGCAGTCCGCTCCCGCACCCGCTCCTCGAGCGCTTCATGCAGCGCCCGCAATTGCTCCTCGGACTTCTTGCGCTCCCGCACATCGACCCCGATCCCGATCATCGTGTCGTCCCGCAGGCGGATGTTCGTCCACTCGCTCGGCACCCGGTCCCCGTCCTTCCTCACGGGCGCGAATTCCTCCCATTCCGAATCGAGGCGCTGCATGAAGTCCGCCACCACGGCCCGCTCCGCGGGGTCCGGATAAACCTTCTCCATGAATTCCGGCCCATCGGCGTCCGCCGCGGACCAACCCAGAACCTCCTCGGCGTGACGGTTCAGCGTGAAACGCTCCAACCGCGGATCCCACATCACCAGCATCACCGGGATGTTGTCGAAGATCCGCCGCATCAGGTCGCGCTGATGGACAAGGCGCGCCTCCTGCTGCTTGCGCTCCGTCACGTCGCTCATCGCGCTGCGGCAACACGGCGCGCCGCCGTCCCCCTCGCCGTCCCGGCGCCGGCTCTCGAACCGGAAATTCCGCACCTTCCCGTCAGGCAGCCGCATCGGCAGCTCTGCCACCCGCTTCCCGCCCTCCGTCATCACCTCCTGCCGGTGGAGATACAGAACGTCCCGCGCCTCCGGCGTCACAAACTCGTCAAGGTTCCGTCCCAGCAAGCCCCCCCGCTCCATCCCCAGCATGTCCGCCGCGGTGTGGTTGCACTGCAACACCTCCCCCCGTCCGTCGAGCGTCACATACCCCACCGGCGCATGATCGTAGAGATCCGCCAACCGGTCGCGCGACGCCGCCAGCTTCGCCTGCGCCTCCCGCAGCTCCTCGTTCTGAATCTCCAGCTCGACTTGGTGCGCCTGCAACTCCTGCACCAGCGTTTCCACATCCCGCGGCGCCATCTGCCCGACGTCCGCTGTCGAAGCCCGCATCCGGGCCTCCGCCCGCGTCCGCAGCGACTCCGCCGAGGGCTTCTCAGGTGCTGGTTCGTCTTCGCTCACCGGTTTTGCAACCCATCGAGACTCACCCCGCTCCACCAGCGAGTCAAGCCCTCTCCCCCCACCCTGAAGGAATGCCAGAGACGGACGACCAGGAGCCTTCCCGGACCCGCTGTGACCCCGCCGGGGTCGCCGTCCTCCCCCCTGCTTCCCGGGGGTATCGTCGCTCCGCTTCTCAACCCCCGGCGAATGGCTGCGATCCCTCCGGGATCAACACGCCCCATCTCTCTTCCCCAGCGCATCCCTCCGGGATGTTCGCGACTCCCTCCCGCCCCTCTCTCCCCGTGGTGTCGCTGCGCTCAACCACCGGCTCCCATCCCTCCGGGATGCCCGCTGCTCCCTCCCGCCCCCTCACCCGACGCCTACACCTCCTCACACGCCAGCAGGATCATGCCCGTCTTTCCTTCCGCGCGCCGCAGACGGCGGGCGTTCAGCATGAAGGTCCGCTTCCTGCCGCTGCGCGGATCGACCAGATCGAGGTCGAAATCCTCGAAGGTCGTGTCCCGCGGCAGGATCTCCTCGAGCAGCCGCCGCAACTTCGGCACGTCCCATGCCCCCTCCGCGATCTCGTAAAGCGGCGTGTGGACGATCGCCCCGCTCCGCAGGTCGAAGACCCACAGAAAGGCCCGGTTCGCCGAGACCACCCGCAGATCGCCGTCAAGCACCACCAGCGGATGGCGCACCGTCTGCACGATGCTCTCGAAATAGGCCCGCAGCTCCCCGGCACGCACGAAGGTCATCACCAGCCCCTTGATGACATTCCGGGTCGACCGGTACGGCCCGATCCGCATCAGGTAAGTCGTTCCGCCCTTCACCTCGACCTCGATCTCCTTCGACTCGAGGGTGCGCAACACGACCCGGCAATCGTCTTCGAGATGCTCATAATCGAACCTCGAAACAATATCTCCAACCGGCCGCCCGACATCCCCCGGCGCGAGCCGGATCAGCTCCCGGGCGTGCTCCGTGAACCGCACGATCTTCAGGTCCGTGTCGAGGAAGAGGGTCGCGACCCGCGTGTTGTCCAGCAGGTTCTGCATGTCGTCGTAGGCCTGCGACAATTGATCCACCTTCGACTGCAGTTGCGTGTTGACGGTGCTGAGTTCCTCGTTGAGCGACTGCAATTCCTCCTTGGACGATTCGAGTTCCTCGTTGGTGCTCTGGAGTTCCTCGTTGGCCGACTTCAGCTCTTCATTGGTGGTCTCGAGTTCCTCGGTCGTCGACTGCTGGTTTTCGCGGCTCTCCTGGAGTTCGCGTTCGAGGTCGGCGATGCGTCCCCCGTCCTCGCTCTCCGGTTTCCCGTCTTCGCTCGAAGCCTCGGCTGGCGGACGAGGCGGGGGCTCCTCGAACGTCACCAGAAACAGGCCCCGCAGCGATGCCGGTTCGTCGAAGGGAATCACCGCAAGGTCCACCAGCGTTTCCGTCCCATCGATCTTCACCCGCACCCGGGGGCGGCGCACCGGTTTGCACCCCGCCTGAGCCCGCCGCAAGGCCCCCGTGAGCGCCAGCGACAACCCCTCCCGCGCCATGTCGAACACGTTCAGCCGCGCCTCCCCCTCCGCCGGCTCGAGAAAGCGCCCGGTGCGCCCATACACGTGCAGGATCTCCCCCCGATCCGTGATCACCACGCTCGGCGGGCAGAACCGCGCGAACATCGCCTTGTCGACCAGCCGCGAAAACTGTCGCTGCTCACCCGGCTTGCCGGCCTCCCCCATCGCCGGGGCCGGCGCCCCGACGGTGCCGTCCGCCATCCCCTTTCGCTCTTTTCCCCCTACGCGGCACGGCACGTCCCTTGCCCGGAAGATCTTCCGCTTGTTGTCCAGCGGCTCGAACAGGCCGGTGTGGTCCCCCACCGCCTCCGACGTGCCGAGCACCAGCAACCCGCCAGGCCGCAAGGCAAAATGAAACACCGGCATCAGCTCCTTCTGAAGGCAGGCCGTCAGGTAGATCAGCAGGTTCCGGCAGGAAAGCACGTCGAGCTTCGTGAAGGGAGGATCCGAGATCACGTTCTGCAGCGCGAAGGTCACCATCTCCCGGATCTCGCTCCGAACCCGGAACGTCTTGTCCTCGGCCGTGAACCAGCGCTCGAGCCGCTCCGGCGTGACGTCCGCCGCGATCCCTTCCGGATAAACCCCCGCCCGCGCCGCGTCGATCGACTCCGCGTCCAGGTCCGTCCCGAAAATCTGCGTCGAGAAATGCCGCCCCAGCCGGTCCATGCACTCCCGCAACACGATCGCCAGCGTGTAGCTCTCCTCGCCGCTCGTGCAGCCCGGCACCCATGCCCGCAACGTGTGCCCCTCCGGCAGCGCCTCCAGCAAATCCCTCAGCGGCCCCCGCGCCAAACTCTCCCAAACCTCCGGGTCCCGGAAGAAGTTCGTCACGTTGATCAGCAGCTCCTTGAACAACAGGTCCAGCTCGTGCGCGTTCTCCTGCAAGTACCGCAGATAATCCTGCGGCTCGGCGATGCGATGGATGTTCATCCGTCGCGCCAGCCGCCGCCGGATCGTGTTCGTCTTGTAGCGCGAAAAGTCGTGCCTGTTACGCTCCTGCAGCATCGCCATCGCCCGCTGCAGAATGTCGTCCGAAATCACCGGGCCTTGCTCGACTCCCGCCTCCCGGACCAGATACGGCCCCCGCAGATACTCCGCCAGCTGCTCCGGCATGTCCGCCGGCTCGAAGACGAAATCCGCCATGCCCGCGCTCACCACGCTCGCCGGCATCCCGGAATACTGCGCGCTCTCCGGACGTTGCACCATCACCATCCCCCCCTCCGCCTTCACCGCCTTCGACCCCAGCGTCCCGTCCGTCCCGGTGCCCGAAAGAACGATGCAGATCGCCCGCTCCCGCCGCTCCGCCGCCAACGACCGGAAAAACCGGTCGATCGGAAGCGGCGGCGACTTGCCCGCCCGCCGCACCGGATTCAATAGCACGCCGTCCAGCAGCTCGAGGTTGCTCCCCGGCGGACCGACATACACGTGTTCCGGCGCCACCCGCATCCCGTGCGCCGCTTCAACTACCCGCAACGCCGTCTGACGCGCCAACAACTCCGGCAACAGACTGACGTGCTCCGGGTGTTGATGCGTCACCACCACGAACGCCGCCCCTGTCCCCGACCGCATCCGCCCCAACAGTTCCTTCAGCGCCTCCAGCCCACCCGCCGAGGCCCCGACTCCCACCACCGGAAACTCTTCCCGATCGCGCCCCTTCTCATCCCTCGCCGGCTGCTCTCCGTGCTGTTCTTCATCGCCCATGACTCGCCACGGCGCGCTTCCCGTCGTCGCGCCCTCTTTCCGCCTCCACCATGCACCCCTCCCCCCGCCGCCACAAGCAAGATGCGGCGTCATCCGGCGGGCGCCGCCAAAACAATCCCCAGCCAGCCACGACGGCGCCTCCGGCGGGGCCGGACCGCCCTCCTCTCCTCCAAAACGACGCCCGGGACCCCTCGCCCACTCCCCCCTCGCCCAGCATCCATCCCATCCGGAAAATCCGTGGCTGAAACCAGCGCCAGGGCGGTTGTCTGGTTAATTGATTTCCGGGGGCGGCGTTTTCAG
Source organism: uncultured Roseibacillus sp. (assembly GCA_964413545.1). Lineage (GTDB taxonomy): Bacteria > Verrucomicrobiota > Verrucomicrobiia > Verrucomicrobiales > Akkermansiaceae > Roseibacillus_B. Next base: position 7,064 of record CAYPUM010000200.1, read on the forward strand.
GAGGCGCA
>CAYPUM010000201.1:0-2534 GCA_964413545.1 uncultured Roseibacillus sp.
ACCTTCAGCGAAAAGCTGGAGAACACATCCCGCTCCAGCATCTCACGAAACTCCTTTTTCAGGCGGCGATGTTGCGGGAACAAGCTCTCCCCCGAGAATTCCTTCTCCACCAGCACCCGCAGCTTCTCGCTGAACTCGCGGACCGCGAACGGGTCGCCGGGACTGTAGTCCGTGAATGGCCGCGGCCAGCCGTCGCGAAGGGCCAGCACGCGTTGGGTCGGGATGAAGAACAGATTCTCGTCCTTGTTCTTGCGCCGGCGCCTGGCGATCTGCTCGAGGTTGACCGCCTTGCCCTCCCACCGAACCTCGGTTTCCCCGGGCCGCCAGATCGAGCGCATCCCCTCGCCGAAATACGCGTCGATGAACTCGGGCAGCTTCGCCGACCAGTCGAGGCCGTAGCGACCCATCTCGTCCTGCACGTGGCCGGCGTCGACCATCAGCTTGAGCAACTGCAGTGCGATGCTCTTGCCGGTGGCCTGAGGGCCCACGAAGACCGTCAGATCACCAAAATCCAGCTTGGCCTCCGAGATCTGGCCAAGGTTCGTGATTTGCAGCGTTCTTGTTTTCATGGACTGGTTGGGGATGGCGTGATCAGGAGGCGAGCGATCATGGGCTCACACGAAGACACGAAGGCACGAAGGATCTGGATGAAGGACGGATCACGTGAGTCGCGGTCCTTGGTTGATGCGGAGCGGGGAGGAACTGAGATCCTGAGGACCATTGAGGATGCGGCGGGCGCCGTCCTTGAAGGTTGCGGAGCCGAAGTTGAGCAGCAGGCCGAGGGGCAACTTGAGGAGCCGGAGGTAGGTCAGGACTTGCTTGGAATGAACCGGCGCCAAATGCTCGACGGACTTCAGTTCGACCAACAGGGCCTGTTCGACGATCAGGTCGGCGCGGAAGCCCTCATCAAACCGCATGTCCATGACCTCGATCGGCACCGGCACATGCCGGGCGACACGCAGCCCCCGTTCCTCGATCATCTTCGCCAACACCACCTCATACACGCTCTCCAGCAGCCCCGGCCCCAACTCCTGATGCAGCCGAAACCCGCAATCCACCACTACCGTCGCCACCTCCTCCCTCTCCCACCTTCGTGCCTTCGTGTCTTCGTGTGAGCCCTTCATCATCATTCCCTTCGTGCCTTCGTGTGAGCCCCTCCAAAACTCCAACTCCTGCCGCTCCTCCGGCGGCGGGGCCTGGGGGAGGTTCTCGACCCGCAGGCTGTAGTCGTCCTTGCCCTCGGGTGATCGCAGAGGTCAATTCATTCACCGGCGGCCCACCGTTGACGCCGCGGGTTCTAGCACCCGAGCGGGGCCGGCTCAAGCCGCGATGATCACCACGGTCGCGGCGGATCGGGCATGCGGGGGTGGTTTGCCATCCGCCTTCGCGGCCAGCATCGGCGCGGCCGTGGAACCCGGTTGCCATCCGGTCTATTCCGAGGATCTGAGCGACGGCCAGAGCTGCGCCGGGGTCAGGGTGGTCAATCCCTTCGCATGACGCCGCCGGTCGTCCGGCGGCCGCGAGGACGCCGGCATCTCCGGCAGCGTCTCCCCGGGCAGGTTCTCCTGCCGCATCACCGAGCGGGAGCGGGCCGGTCCCGACGGGGACGTCGGCAAGACGCACCCCCTGACCGCGAGTGACGCGGGCCCGCGCCGGAATCTCCGGGGGAATTTTTTCTAAAAAATCTCTTGCAATGCCTACCTATGAGTGTAAATTAGACCCAACAAAGGATGTGGCATGCATCTGTCGAAGCGAGCGGAGTATGGGATCCGGGTGATGATTCACCTTGGGATGGCGCGGGAGCTTGGGGTGGAGTCGGTATCGGGGCGGGAGCTGGCGGACGCGGACCGGTTGCCGTTGAAGTATGTGGAGCGGATCCTGCAGCAGCTGCGGGACGCGGGGCTGGTGGCGACGCGTCGTGGGGCGCAGGGGGGGTATGGGCTGGCGGCGGATCCGCAGGGGATCCGGATCGGGGATTTGGTGCGGTTGATCGACGGGCGGCTGGCGCCGATTTCGTGCGCGAGCGAGACGGCCTACCAGAAGTGCACGTGTCCGGACGAGGCGCACTGCGGGCTTCGGATGCTGATGATCGACGTGCGCAACGCGGTGGCGGGGATCCTTGACCGCTACTCGGTGGCGCAGGTGGTGGAGGTGACGCTGCGCAAGATGCGGCGGGACGGCATCACGCCGCCCCTGGCGCATCTGGGCATTCCGGAGGATGTGACGGTGGAGGGTCGGCGGAAGGCGGATCCGGCCGACGGCTTCCTTGCCGGGCTGTCGCAACTGGGCATTGACGATGAACTCGAAGTGTCACGATGACCGGGGCCGGGGGGGGTGGAGGTTGCGCCCGGGGCATTGGGCCGTGAAGGGCGGCGGGGCCGGTTTGGTCGTGTTGGTGGCCGCCGCGGTTGCGGTGGTGATGGGGGCATGCGGGGAGAAGTCGCGGCGGGGGGTGGAGCTGCACAATGTTTCCTACGACCCGACGCGCGAGTTTTACGAGGCCGTGAATGCCGCCTTTGCGCGGCACTGGGCGG
>CAYPUM010000201.1:2634-7055 GCA_964413545.1 uncultured Roseibacillus sp.
TTCCGCAACGTGCCGGTGCTGGACACGGGGGCCCGGGGGTCGACCACCACCTTCGCCCAGCGGCGGATCGGCGACGTCCTCCTCTCGTGGGAGAGCGAGGCCCACCTCGTCGAGAAGGAGTTCCCGGGCCAGACCGGGATTGTCTACCCGTCGCTGAGCATCCTGGCCGAGCCGCCGGTGGCGGTGGTCGAGGAGAATGCCCGGCGTCACGGGACCACCGCCGCGGCCCGCGCCTATCTCGAGTTCCTCTACGGCGACGAAGCCCAGGAACTGGCCGGACGGCACTTTTACCGGCCGCGCAACGGGAAGATCCTGGCGAAATACGCGGCCACCCTGCCACGCATCCCCCTTGTGACGGTCGACGAGGAATTCGGCGGCTGGGCGCGGGCCCAGTCGATCCACTTTGACGACGGGGGGAGCTTCGACCAAGCCGTCGGGCTGGGGAAATGATCCGCCACCGGAATCCGCCATGGCCAGACACCGCATCATTCCCGGCCTCGGGGTGTCGTTGGGCATCACGATCACCTGGTTGAGCCTCGTCGTTCTGCTTCCGCTGGCGGCCCTTTTCATCAAGGCGGCGGGGCTGGGTCCGGCCGAGTGGTGGGAGATCCTTGGCTCGCGGCGGGTTCTGGCGGCGGCGCGGCTAACCTTCGGGGCCGGTGCCGCGGCGGCCGGCACCAGCACCGTGCTGGGTCTTTTGGTGGCCTGGGTTCTGGTGCGCTACCGATTCCCCGGCCGCCGGCTGCTCGACGCGCTGGTCGATCTCCCCTTTGCGCTGCCGACGGCGGTGGCCGGCATCACCCTCACGGCCATCTACGCGCCCACCGGGTGGCTTGGGCGATTCCTTGCCGCGTGGGGGATCCAGGGAGCCTATTCGCCCTTGGGGGTCTACATTGCGCTGACGTTTATCGGGTTTCCTTTCGTGGTGCGTACTGTGCAGCCGGTGATGGGGGATCTCGATATCGAGACCGAGGAGGCGGCCATGGGGCTTGGGGCGGGGCGCTGGACGACCTTCCGGCGGGTGATCCTGCCGGTGCTGGCGCCCGCCCTGATCACCGGCTTCACGTTGGCCTTTGCGCGGGCCCTCGGCGAGTACGGGTCGGTGATCTTCATCTCGGGCAATCTGCCGATGAAGACCGAGATCCTGCCGCTGCTCATCGTGGCGCAGCTCGAGCAGTTCGACTACGAGGCGGCGGCGGTCATCGCGGCGGGCATGCTGCTGGTGTCTTTCGCCCTGCTGACCTTCATCAATCTCGTGCACCGCCGGCTCGACTGGCAAACCCGCTGAAACCATGACCGTGCGACCCGTCACCACCGAGGCCCCGCTGGTTCGCCGGCTCCTGATCGGCCTCGCGCTGGTCGTCATGGTGCTCTTCCTGCTGCTGCCCCTGGCGGCGGTGTTCGTGGAGGCCTTCCGCCGCGGGTGGGAGACCTTCGGAGCGGCGTTGCGCGACGAGGCGGCCCTCTCGGCGGTGCGACTGACGCTGGTGGCGGCCGCCATCTCGGTGCCCCTCAACACCGTCTTCGGGCTGGCCGCGGCCTGGCTGGTCACCAAGTTTCGCTTCCGCGGGCGGGCCGTGCTGGTGGCCCTCATCGATCTGCCCTTTGCGGTTTCGCCCGTCATCGCCGGGCTCGTCTTCGTCCTGCTCTTCGGCGCGCAGGGCTGGTTCGGCCCCTTGCTCCGCGCCCACGACATCCAGGTCATCTTCGCGTTGCCCGGCATCGTGCTGGCGACGGTCTTCGTGACCTTCCCGTTCGTGGCGCGGGAGCTGATCCCGCTGATGGAGAGCCAGGGGGCCGACCAGGAGGAGGCCGCCGTCACCCTCGGGGCGCGCGGTTGGCAGATCCTGCGGCGCGTGACCCTGCCCAACATCAAGTGGGGCCTGCTCTACGGGGTCCTGCTGTGCAACGCCCGGGCGATGGGCGAGTTCGGGGCGGTCTCGGTGGTTTCGGGCCACATCCGGGGCCGCACCAACACCCTGCCGCTCCACGTCGAGGTGCTCTACAACGAGTACCAGTTCAGCGCCGCCTTCTCCTGTGCCGCGCTGCTGGCGTTGCTGGCGCTGGCGACCCTTGGGCTCAAGTCGGCCATCGAGCGCTTCACCGGCCGCCCGGCCTCCGCGCGTCATTGATTCCCCCGAACCCGAACCGCCTCCGGTCATGTCCATCATCATCGAATCGATCCGCAAGACCTTCGGGACCTACACGGCTCTTGACGGGGTTTCGCTGCAGATTCCCGACGGATCGCTCACCGCCCTGCTGGGCCCCTCCGGCTCCGGCAAGACGACCCTCCTGCGCATCGTGGCCGGCCTCGAGCGCGCCGACCCGGGCGGGCGGGTCCTGCTCCACGACCGGGACGTCACCGCCGTGCCGCCCGGCCGGCGCGGGGTCGGCTTCGTCTTCCAGCACTACGCCCTTTTCCGGCACATGACCGTGGCCCGCAACATCACCTTCGGGCTCACCGTTCAGCCCCGATCCCGGCGGCCCCCGCGGCGGGAGATCCGCGCCCGCCTCGACGAGTTGCTGCGCCTCGTGCGGCTCGAGGGGTTTGAGGGGCGCCGTCCCGACCAACTCTCCGGCGGGCAGCGCCAGCGGGTGGCCTTGGCCCGCGCCCTTGCCATCAGGCCGAAGGTCCTTCTGCTCGACGAGCCCTTCGGGGCCCTCGACGCGCGGGTGCGCAAGGACCTGCGCCGCTGGCTGCGCCGCTTCCACGACGAGATCGGTCTCACCACCCTCTTCGTCACCCACGACCAGGAGGAGGCCCTCGAGCTCGCCGACCAGGTCGTCGTCATGCGCAACGCCCGCATCGAGCAGACCGGATCCCCGCAGGACATCTACGACCACCCTGGTAGTTCGTTCGTCCACGAGTTCCTCGGCGAGGTCAACAAGCTCGGCGACGGGCGCTACGTCCGCCCGCATGAGATCGAGCTGCGGTTCGCCGCCGAGGAGGGCGTGCACCTCGCCGGCCGCGTCCAGCACCTCTTCGTGGCCGGACCGTTCGCGCGCCTCGCGGTCGTTCCCGAGGGCGCCCGGCGCGAGATCGAGGTCTGGGCCACCCGCGACAAGGTCGAGGAGATGGCCCTCGCGAGGGGCGATCTCGTCGGCCTCCACTTCCACGCCGGCCACGCCTTCGGGCCGGGGGACCGCGCCGTCCCGCCCGAGGCCGCCGGTCAATGAGTCCCCGGTGCGCACTTGGCTGCCGCTGAGTGGCAGCCGATTGGGCCTTGGCGGCCCGCCGCCGGATGCCGCCGCGGGTGCGCCTTGGCAATCGCCGCGTCGCCTGCAATCCTTGTCCGTAAGATCTTTATCTTGCTCGACTTGCTTGGCCGCCGTTCTTGCCCTGCGGATATGGCGCACGAGAGATCAGTCGAGTTCGGACCTTGGGGTTCGGGTGAGGAGTTCGCGGAGGGCGGCGGGGGCGGGTTTATTCTGGTAGAGGACGGCGTAGAGGGCGTCGATGAGGGGGGTTCGGACGTTGGCGCGGCGGGCGGCCTGGTGGATGGAGAGGCAGTTGGGGACGCCCTCGACGACCATTCCGGTGGCCTTGACGGAGGCCTCGACGGACTGGCCCTGTCCGATGGCGATGCCGGCGCGGAAGTTTCGGGAGTGATGCGAGTAGCAGGTGGCGATGAGGTCGCCGACGCCGGAGAGGCCGGTGAAGGTTTCGGGGCGGCCGCCGAGTTTGGTGCCGAGGCGGATCATTTCGGCGAGGCCGCGGGTGATGAGGGCGGCGGTGGCGTTGTCGCCGAGGCCGATGCCGGTGGCGATGCCGGAGGCGATGGCGAAGATGTTCTTGATGGCGCCGCCCAGTTCGATGCCTGCGAGGTCGTCGCTGGTGTAGGATCGGAAGGCGGGAGTGGTGAAGACGATCTGGAGGGAGGCGGCGACGGCGGGGTCGTGGGCGCCGATGACGGCCGCGGTGGCGAGGCCCTTGGCGACTTCCTCGGCATGGTTGGGTCCGGAGAGGACGGCGAGGTTGTGGTGGGGGAAGATTTCGGCGAGGATTTCGGACATGCGCATGCCGGTTCCGAATTCGACGCCTTTCGAGCAGGAGAGGAGGATGGCGTCGGGATTCGGGTGATGGGTGGCGAGTTCCCGGGCCATCTCACGGGTGGCGGAACTGGGGACTGCGAAGAGGAGCAAAGCGGCGCGGGCGGCGTCGGAAAGGTCGGAAGTGGCGGTGACGGTGGGGGGGAGGCTGGCGCCGGGGAGGTAACGAGGGTTGGCGTGGTCGTCATTGATGGAGCGCAGGGCTTCGGGCGAGCGGGCGTAGACGGCCACGGAGGAAGCGGCCGGGGCGAGGAGGATGGCGAGGGCGCTTCCCCATGATCCGGCGCCGAGGATGGCGATGTGGGGGCGGGCGGGGAGGGTTTCAGGGGTCATTGGTCTTGGCCTTGGATCCGGAGAGCCGCGATTCGGAG
>CAYPUM010000202.1:0-7029 GCA_964413545.1 uncultured Roseibacillus sp.
GGCGCTACCGCCTGCACGATGCCGGCCGGGCCCTGCCGCCGCGGCATCAACACGATCGGGGCTTCCGGCGACTCGAGGAGGCGCGCCTCCATTTCCGACACCTCGCAGACCTCCCGTGCCATCGCGATCGAGGGCAGCAGCAGGGCGAAGGGTTTCTCCTCCCGCCGCTTGCGTTCCCGCAGCCGGCGCACCGCCCCCTCGTCGTCGGCCCGCACCATCAGATGGAACCCGCCCAGCCCCTTCACGGCCACCACCCGGCCGTCCCGCAGCGCTGCCACGGCCGCTTGCAGCGCCTCCCCGCGCCCTGCGAGCACTTCGCCCGCCTCCGACCACAGTTCCAACTGCGGGCCGCAGTCCGGACAGGCGTTCGGCTGGGCGTGAAAGCGCCGGTTCTCCGGGTTTTCGTATTCCGCCCGGCAGGCCGCGCACATCGGAAACCCCTTCATCGAGGTGCGCCCCCGGTCGTAGGGAAGCGCCTCGATGATCGAATACCGCGGCCCGCAGTGCGTGCAGTTCGTGAAGGGATACCCGAACCGCCGGTCCGCCGGGTCGAGGATCTCCCGCAGACACGGCCCGCAGGTCGCGATGTCCGGCAGGACCAAGGCCGTCTTCGGTCCCGCCAACGGGCTGGACCGGATCTCGAACCCCGCAAAGCCCGCCGCATCCAGCCAACTCGCCTCGAGCCCATGGATCACGGCATGGGCGGGGGCCCCGGGCTCGATCCGCAGCAGGAACTGCCGCAGGCGCCGTTCGTCCCCGTCGACCTCCACCACCACCCCTTCCCCGGTATTCATCACCCACCCCGACAGTCCCAACTCTTTTGCCAGCCCGTACACGAACGGCCGGAATCCCACTCCCTGCACCGCACCGCGGATCACGGCGCGAAGGCGCAGAATCTCGCCGTTCGCCTTCCTCACCTCCCGAGACTGCCCCGTCCACGGGCGCCTCGACAAGCGCTCTCCGCAGGAAACCCGCCCCCGCCGCGCCCTCCGCAAGCCGCCGCATGCATCACGTCAACGCTCTCCCCCACCGGTCAGACGCCATGGCGCGCGCATCCGGTCCGCGACTTTGGGCTTGCCCAGAAACGGCGGAATCCTAGCGTCCTCCCGGCGGCAGCCAACCGGCGCCCCGCGCGAGTCCTCTCCCCCCGAGGAGCTTGCGGCAGCCCCGCCGGATCCGAGACGATCAACGCCCATGGAACCTCCCGACCAACGAGAAGAACTCCGGCGGCTGTTGGCGGAGCAATCGGTGTGCCGCGGCCGTTTCCGGCTCGCCTCGGGGGAAGAGAGCGACTTCTACGTCGATGCGCGAACCACAACCCTCGACCCCCGCGGGATGGAGCTGATCGGCGCCCTGGGCTGGCGGCTGATCGAGGAGGCCGAAAACCGGCTGGGATTCCATGCCGAAGCCATCGGGGGGCTCACCATGGGGGCCGATCCCGTCGCGTTCGCGGTGTCCTCGCACGCATACCGGAACCGCCGGCGGCTGATCCAGGCGGTCGTCATTCGCAAGGAACTCAAGAAGCATGGCCGCCACAAGCTGATCGAAGGCAACTTTGCAAAGGGGCAGGCGGTGGTGGTGGTCGATGATGTAATCACGACCGGTGGATCCACTCTCAAGGCCATTCAAGCCGTCAGGGAGGCCGGCGGGGAGGCCCCCTTCGTCCTCGCCTTGGTGGACCGGGAAGAAGGCGGGCGCGAACGCATCGAGAACGAAGGTTGCATCATGGCGTCCCTGTTCCGAAAGCGCGACTTCATCCCGGACCCGGCCTGAACCCTATCGTGTCGGAACTCCTGACACTTCGCTTTCCTCGCTCTCCTGCCAGCGAACCGGGCACCCGATGCCGAAAGAACCCTCTCGATCCCGTCGATGTGTCGGAATTATTGACAATTAGGACCGCCCCCGGCAGCAGGGTCAGATCACCCGGAAAAATGGAAGTTTCTCAAGTCTCTGAAAATAAGCATTTTGCACTTCGGAAACTGCCTTCCTGAATCCACTTGGCGCAAGAGCTGCATCATTCCCTCTGCCGGGCCATACCGCTTCGTCCCCCGACGACGAGACCGGCCCCATCAACCCACAACTGAATGACCATGAGAACCTTCTGCATCGCCATCATCGGCGGCCTCTTCGCGCTTCAAGCGCCCTTCGCCAGCGGGGCAACCATCACCCGGGACTTCAACATTGAATTCACCTCCGGCGCCCTCAACGGCCAGACCGTCATGGGAACCCTCTCCTACGACGACACCAACCTCACCGGAACCGGGCTGGAATTCCTGTCTCCGATCGGGGATCCGTTCGGCGACCCGGAAGGATTCCTGAGCATCGACTTCATGGTCGGTCCCGACACCTTCACCCTCGCAAACGACTTCTCGTTTCCTGACACCCCGGAACTCTACTTTCAGGACGGAGATCCCTTCGGACTGAGTATCGGCAACCTCGGGCTCCCGAGCTTCAGCACCTTCTTCGGTGACGATGTCGCCCCCTCCGGATTCAACTCCCTCTTCGGCGAATTCGGCGTCCCCGACGCCTTCACTCATGTCAGCGACCAGACGGGTGAAAGCGGCGCGCAAATCAACCTGAAGCCCCTCGGCGTGCCCGACGGCGGCTCCACCCTCGCCCTCCTCGGCGGCGCCCTCCTCGCCGGCGGATGGTTCATCCGCAAGCCCAAACGCTCCTGAACCAACCCACAGGCGGCCCCGCCGCCACTTCCCCTCCAACCCTCCACCAGCCGCCGCCGCATTCCTGCCGCGGCGGCTTTTTTTTCGGAATTCCCCCATCCCTCCTTGACGCCCGCCCCATGATCGTCTATTCGCGATCAACGATGCGCTTGAGCAAGGCGGGGTTATTTGGCGAGCGGGAGGCGGGGCTGGCGGCCTTTGCGGGGGCGTTGTCGCATCCGGCGCGGATCGCGATTGTGACGCGGTTGATGGAGGAGGGTGGGGAGTTGTGCTGCCGGGAGATTGTGGCGGCGCTGCCGTTGGCGCAGGCGACGGTTTCGCAGCATTTGAAGGTTCTTGAGAAGGCGGGGCTGGTGGCGGCGCGGGCGGAGGGGGTGTCGGTGCGCTACCGGCTGATCCGGGAGCGCTTGAGGAGTTTCTGTCATGCCTTTCAGGAGACCTTGGGGACGAGAGAAGAGAGTTCTTGAAATCGACGAATCGACATGAGTGAGAAGAAAGCAAGGATGGTAATAGTCGGCGGGGTGGCGGCGGGTGCGAGCGCGGCGGCGCGCGCGCGGCGTCTGAGCGAGGAGGCGGAGATCGTGCTGCTCGAGCGGGGGCCGGACGTGTCGTTTGCGAACTGCGGGCTGCCCTACCACATCGGGGGCGAGATTACGGACCGCGAGCGCCTTGCGGTGCAGACGCCGGAGTCGCTGCGGGCGATGTTGAACCTCGACGTGCGGGCGGGGACGGAGGCGGTGGAGATCGACCGGGAGGGGAAGCGGATTCGGGTGCGCCGCGTGACGGACGGCGGGGAGGAGTGGCTGGACTACGACAAGCTCCTGCTGGCGCCGGGGGCCTCGCCGGTGCGGCCGCCGATCCCGGGCATCGGGGACCGGCGCGTGCACACCCTGCGCAATTTGCAGGACATGGACCGCATCAAGCAGGCCGCCGAGGGAGCGGAAGCGGTGACCGTGATCGGGGCGGGATTCATCGGCCTCGAAATGGCGGAACAACTGCAGCGGCTTGGCAAGAGGGTGACGGTGGTTGAGTTGCAGGACCAGGTGCTGCCGCAGATGGACCGCGAGATGACGGGTCCGGTGGCCGGGGCCCTGCGGGAGGCCGGCGTGGAACTGATCCTCGGAGACGGGATCGAGGCCTTCGAGCCCGGGGCCGAGGGGGTGGGCGTCCGGCTGGCTTCCGGGAAGCGCTGGGCGGCTGACGAGGTGATCCTCTCGATCGGGGTGCGGCCGGAGAGCGGTCTCGCGACGCAGGCCGGGCTTGAAACCGGTCCGCGCGGGCACATCGTGGTCAACGAGTACCAGCAGACCAGCGACCCCGACATCTACGCCGCGGGCGACGTGACCCAGACCCGGGACCCCGTCACGGGAGAGAGCACCACGGCGCCCCTCGGAGGACCGGCCAACCGGCAGGGACGACTGGTGGCGGATCACATCTTCCGGCCGGAAGGGGTCCGCCCGTATCCGGGATCGCTGGGCACCGCCATCGTGCGCGTCTTCGAGGTGGTGGCCGGCATGACCGGCTGTCCGGAAAAACGCCTTCGGGCGGCCGGAAGGGAAATCGAGTCGACGGTGGTGACCGACCACCATCACGCCAAGTATTATCCGGGAGCGTGCCAGCTTTCGCTGAAGTTGATCTGGGACAAGTCCGACGGCCGGGTGCTCGGGGCGCAGGCAACGGGATACAAGGGGGTGGACAAGCGCATCGACGTGCTCGCCACCGCCATCCGGGCCGGCATGACGGTCGCGGACGTGGCGGACCTCGAACTGGCTTACGCCCCGCCGTTCGGGGCGGCCAAGGACATCGTGAACCTTGCCGGGATGGCGGCCTGCAACATCCGCGACGGGCTGGTGAGAATCCGCACCGGCATCCCGGAGGACGAGGACCTGCAGCTGGTCGACCTGCGTCCGCCGGCCATGGCGGAACTGAGCCCCGTCGACCGGGCCCGCTCGATCCCCCTGCCGGAGCTTCGAGACCGCCTCGGGGAACTGGACCAACAGAAACCGGTGGCGACGGTCTGCGCGCTTGGCAAGCTCAGCTACTTCGGAGCGCGCATCCTCGCACAGCACGGATTCGACGTGACCAGCGTCTCGGGCGGGATCCGGGTGCGCCGGGATTTCACCGCCCCGGCAGGGGATATCCCCCCGGATGGGCACGGCCACACATCGCGTCCTTCCACGGGGGGGGATGAGCCCGCCGCGGGCCGCCCCGCAAGCGAGGTCGTCCAGCTCGACGCCTGCGGCCTTGCGTGCCCGGGACCCATCATGAAAGTGAAGGAAGCCGTTGCGAAGCTTGCGCCGGGAACGGTGCTCGAAGTGCGGGCCAGCGACGGGGGATTCGCGACCGACCTGCCGGCGTTCTGCCGGGCCGCCGGCCACGAGTTCCTTGGCGCCGGCAGGGAGGACGGCGTGGTCGTGGGCCGCCTGCGCGCCGGAAGGACCGGGGACGCCCCGGCGACCACCCCGCCCGGCGGCGCCGACGGCGCCGGCGCCACCATGGTGGTCTTCTCGCAGGACATGGACAAGGCCCTCGCGGCGCTCGTGATCGCCAACGGCGCCCTCGCCATGGGAGGACCCGCCACCATCTTCTTCACGTTCTGGGGCCTGAACGTCCTGCGCAAGGATGCTCCGCCGCCGGTCGCGGGCAAGACCTTCATGGACCGCATGTTCGGCTGGATGATGCCCCGCGGACCGCGCAAATTGCCCCTCTCGAACATGCACATGGCCGGAATGGGAACCAACCTCATGAAGTGGCGCATGGCCTCGAAAAACCTGCCCGACCTTCCCGGCCTGCTTGAAGAGGCGAAGAAAAACGGCGCCCGCCTCGTGGCCTGCTCGATGTCGATGGAGGCCATGGGCCTCCGCCGCGAAGAACTCATCGACGGCGTCGAGGTCGGCGGGGTGGCCGACTTCCTCGGCGCCACCTCCGCCACCCGCGCCAACCTCTTCATCTGACCCCGCCCCGGAACACCCCCCGGCAACGCACCCCGGACCCTCGCGCTTGCAGGAAACCGGGAGCGATGTTAGCTGCCTCCCGTCACCATGAAGAAAGATCATTTCGCGGCCCTCGCGGCGGCCTCCGTCCTCGGCATCCTTCCCTTCGCCGCCCGGGGTGCGCCGGTGGTGCCGGTCTACGACTTCGACGGGGTGCTCTCGGAAAGCGGCCGGGCCGGCATGTCGCTGTTCGACCTCGACCCGTCGGCAGGCCGTCCCATCACCCACTTCGACCTCGTGCGCTCCCTTCAGGCCGCCCACGCCGACGAGGAGGTCAAGGGCGTGGTCCTCGAAGTCGACGACACCGGCTTCAGCATGAGCCAGGTGCAGGAAATCTGCCGCCACCTCGTCTCGCTGCGAAAGGCGGGCAAGGACGTCTGGCTCTACAGCGACCGCCTCACCCTCGGCAGCGCCCTCTTCGGGGCGGCCGCCAGCCACTTCTCCCTCATGCCCGAAGCCCGCGTCGTGCTCAACGGCCTCTACGCCGAAAACCTCTACTTCAAGGGCCTCTTCGACATGATCGGGCTGCAGGCCGACGTCGTCCACATCGGAGAATACAAGTCGGCCGGCGAAATGTTCACCCGCGAGGGACCCAGCGAGGCGGCCCGCCGCCAGACCGAGAGACTCCTCGACGCCCTCTACCACCAGATCGTCTCCCACCTCGCCGAGGGCCGCACCGTCAAGCCCGCCGCGGTCCGCAGCTTCATCGACGCCGGGTTCCAAACCCCCGAGCAGGCGCTCGAGGCCGGCCTCGTCGACGAACTGACCTACCGCTCCGATTTCGTGCAGAAGCTGCGCGGTCAATACGGCGCGGAGGCACGCTTCGACCGCTCCTACGAACTGCCCGATCCCGGCGGCCCCGAGATCGACGGCATGCTGGACGTCTTCAGCCTCCTCTTCTCGGCCGGCAAGGAAAAGCGGCTCAAGCGCGACTTCATCGCGGTGGTGGCGCTCGAGGGAATCATCACCCGGGACTCCGCCGCCCCCGTCCGGAGGGAGATCCTGAAGGCCGCCCGGCACGAACGATGCCGCGGCCTCGTCCTGCGCGTCGACTCGCCCGGAGGATCCGCCCTCGCCAGCGAAATCCTCTGGAAGGCCGCGGACCGCTTCCGCGCCACCGGCCGCCCGTCCGCCGCAAGCATGGCCGCAACCGCCGCCAGCGGGGGATACTATGTTTCTAGTAGCTGTGGAAGGATCTTCGCGGAGCGGTCCACCATCACCGGGTCCATCGGGGTGGTGGGCATGAAGCTGGCCCTCGGCGGGGCGATGGACAGCCTCGGCATCACGGCCCACGAGACGAAGCGCGGGCGTCATGCCGGTCTGATGAACACCACCCGCCCGTTCACGGCGGAGGAACG
>CAYPUM010000203.1:0-7023 GCA_964413545.1 uncultured Roseibacillus sp.
AGGACGGCGGGCTGAAAGGGGCACTCGACGAGTTCTTCGGGGACAACCAGGGATTGGTCATCGCGGAGGTGGAACTGCCCGGCGAACACCACGACTTCCGCCGCCCCGAATGGCTCGGCCGAGAGGTCAGCCACGATCCGCGTTATTACAACGCCAACCTCGTCAAGAACCCCTTCACCACATGGAGCGGGTAACCGGCGGCCGGTGCCGGAACAACTGCATCGATCAGCCGGGCTCCGCCCTCGTACGGGAACGGCGTACGCCTCGTCGCGTCCGGCACGGGCGTTCGATACGGGGCTTCACCCCTTCACGGGCTTCCGGAACGTCCTTTAGGTTCGACCACCGTTCACCGCCGGCGGGCGGTTGAAACGGGGCCAACCAAGCACAAGCAACACAAGCAACAATGAAAACGATGAAACACACCGAACACATCTTGAGAGGCATCGTGTCCGTCATCCTCGCCGGATCGGTGTTCACAGCTTCCGCTGCCACAAACGGGAATTTCGATGATGACGACATCGCCGACGCCCTCGAACTGGAGCTTCTCCTCGACGACAAGCTCTCCTTCAACAACATCGATGTGCGCGTCATCGACGGAATCGCCACCCTCGAAGGCGAAGCACGCCACCTCCTCGCCAAGGAACGCGCCGCCCGCATCGCCGAAATGGTCAAGGGAGTGCGCTCCGTCGTCAACCTCGTCAAGGTCCGGCCTCTCACACCGGTCACGGCCGCCCAATTGCAGAACGACGTCGAGTCCGCCCTCTACTCCGACCCCGCCACCGAATCCTACGAGATCGAAGTGGCCGCCGATTCCGGCGGCAACGTGACCCTCGCCGGCGAGGTGGAATCATGGCAGGAAAAGAACCTCGCCGCCAAGGTAGCCAAAAGCGTCCGCGGTGTCACCGGAGTCGATAACGACATCACGGTGGACTACGAGGAGGACCGCCCCGATATCGAAATCAAGGAGGATGTCGAATCACGCCTCGCATGGAGCACCCTGATCGACGACGGCCTCATCGACGTGGCGGTCGAAAACGGGGAGGTCAAGCTCAGCGGAACGGTCGGCAGCGCCACCGAAAAGCGCCGCGCCCGCTACGCCGCCTGGGGAATCACCGGCGTCACCGCGGTGGACGAATCCGGCCTCGAAGTCGAACGCTGGGCCCGCGACAAAGATCTCCGCAAGGACAAATACGTCATGAAGTCCGACGAGGAGATCAGAAAGGCCGTCATGGACGCCCTCCTCTGGGACCCCCGCGTCTACTCGTTCAAGATCGAGCCCGACGTCCGGAACGGCAAAGTCACCCTCCGCGGCACGGTCGACAACCTCAAGGCCAAGCGGGCGGCCGAACGCGTCGCCCGCCATACGGTCGGCGTCAACCGTGTCGTCAACTTCATCAAGATCCGCTCCAAAGAATGGCCGTCCGACGACGAAATCCGCTCCAGCATCCTCGACCAACTGGCCCTCGACCCGGTCGTCGAATCCTTCGAGATCAACGTCGCGGTCAACAACCGGATCGTCACCCTGCGGGGCGGGGTCGACACGATGGCCGAAAAACTGCAGGCCGAAGACGTGGCGTCCGGCGTGAAGGGCGTCGTCCACGTCCAGAACTTCCTCACCACTACCGGCGGAGGCCTCCTCGAAACAGACGACTACCTCGACTACGACCCGTACGACTGGGACTACACATGGTCCTACTACCCGCACTATGAGCCCGCCATCCCGTCGGAAGTCGCCACCGATGCGGGAATCAAGGAGGATATCGAAGACCAGCTCTTCTGGAGCCCCTTCGTCGACAGCGACGACGTCAACGTCAGCGTCGAGGACGGCGTCGCGACCCTCACCGGCCAGGTCGAAACCCGCAAGGAGCGCGTCGCCGCCCACGAAAACGCTCTCGAAGGTGGCGCCCGAAAGGTCAACAACTTACTGACCATCGGGGGGGAATAGGGTGCATGACCACGCCGCAGGCCCAGCGCCCCGGCGGCCGATGCAACAACGCCAGTAGCCATGCACCCAGCCCCCGCAAGGATTCCACATCCTTCACATCCTTGCGGGGGCGCTCTCCGGCCTGCCACCCGCTTCCTCAATATCAATCATAGAACATGACTTTTGAATCGCCGGGGTCCAGCCCCGAGAGGACCCCGGAAGCCCCTCCCGTTGGATTCGCCCTCATCCCCTGCCGCCATGGAAGAAAATCGGCGGCGAGGCCATCCCGCCCATGGGCGCCGCCGGGAGCGGCAATACGCGAGACACGTACGTCCGTCCCCGCCGCTTCCGGCATGAGCGTTGCGCGGCATCAACGATTTCCCGCCGGACCCGGCCCCGTGACGATCATGTCTCCTCCCTCCGGCGGACGAGGCCGGGTTCCTCGCCGGAGCTCTCCCCGGGTCCGGGAGGCCGGCGATCGGCCTCCGAGCCAACTTCCGATCACACGTGACCGCTTCTTCCGACCGATCCTTCGAGCCGTCATCCGATTTCCGCCGGACGATGGTCGAGGAGCCGTGGGCGAAGTCCGTCGAGGAGGTCGCCGGGGAATGCCGGGTCGACCTCGCGAAGGGCCTTGACTTGCGCGAGGTCGATGAGCGTCGCGGCCGGTTCGGCCCCAACCAGCTCCGCGAAGCACAGACACGGCCGGCATGGCGAATCCTCGTGGCGCAGCTCAAGAGTCTCGTGATCATCATCCTCGGGGGCGGCGCGATTTTGGCCTTCGTTTCCGGCCAGCATGTCGAGGGCATCGCCCTTGTGGCGGTCATCGTCGTCAATTCCGGAATCGGATTTGTCAGCGAGTGGCGCGCGGTGCGCGCCATGGAAGCCCTGCAGTCGACACAAGAACACACCACCATGGTCCGCCGCGAAGGCCGGGAACAGGAAATCCCCGCCGCGGAACTCGTGCCGGGAGACCTTGTGCTCCTCGAAGCCGGCCAGACGGTGCCGGCCGACATCCGGCTCGTGGAGGCGGAGCACGTCCGCGCCGTGGAAGCGGCTCTCACCGGGGAATCCGTTCCCGCCGGCAAACACGAGGAGAGCGTCGACGAGGAGGCTCCCCTCGCGGAACGCCCGGGCATGCTTTTCATGGGAACCGACGTCGCCAAGGGCAACGCGGAAGGCATCGTGACCGCCACCGGCATGAACACCGAGCTGGGCCACATCTCGGAACTCGCCGAGCTCGCCGAAGACGAGGAAGCGCCTCTCCAGAAGCGTCTCGACGACCTCGGCCGGCGGTTCGCATGGATCGTCCTCGGCACCGCGGCCGTCATCGCCGGCGGCGGCCTCCTCGTCGGGCAACCGCCCCTCCTCATGATCAAGACCGCCATCGCCCTCGGTCTGGCGGCGGTTCCGGAAGGCGCCCCGATCGTCGCCACCATCGCCCTCGCCCGCGGGATGTGGCTCATGAGCAAACGGCAGGCCCTCATCAACCGCCTCACCGCCATCGAAACTCTCGGCTCCACGCAGGTCATCTTCACCGACAAAACCGGCACCCTCACCCGGAACCGCATGACGGTCCGAAAGGTCATCACGACCGAGGGCGCCGTCGAGGTGTCCGACAACGAAACCTCCGAGACCAGAGAACGATTCGCGGATGCGCCGCTCGCAACCCGCATCCTCGAAATCGGCGCCCTCTGCAACGGCGCCTCGCTCGAAGAAGAGGCCGGCAAGAACCCCACCGGCGACCCGATGGAAGTGGCCCTCCTCGAGGCGGCCCGCGACTTCAGCCGCTCCCGCCACGACCTCCTCGATGACCGCCCCCAGGAACGCGTCGTCGAGTTCGACCCCGCCGTCATGATGATGGCCGCCTTCCAGATGACGAAAGACGGGAACTACGAGGTGGCCGTCAAGGGCGCCCCCGGAAAAGTCCTCGAAGCTTCCTCGACCATCGCCACCCCCGACAACGACGGCGGCCAGACCGAACTCACCGGCGAGGAGCGCAACCGGTGGCGGGAGCGCATCGAAGACGCGGCGCAGCAGGGCCTGCGCCTCCTCGCCATGGCCGACCGGACGGCCTCGGATCGCGACGGCGACCCCTACGAGAACCTCCGCTTCCTCGGCCTGCTCGGCCTTGAAGACCCCCCCGCCACGGGGGTCAAGGACGCCATCGGCCACTGCCGCGACGCCGGAATTACGGTGAACGTCGTCACCGGCGACCAGCCCGAAACCGCCCATGCCATCGGACGCCAAACCGGAATCCTCGACGACCATCACGGCATGGACCTTGTCCTCCGCGGCCGGGAACTCGACCCGCCCGGCGAGATGAGCGACGGCCACCGCCGCGAAGTGCTGGAAGCACGCATCTTCGCCCGCGTCAGCCCGGAGCAAAAACTCAACCTCGTGGAAATCTTCCAGAACGACGGCCGCGTCGTGGCCATGACCGGCGACGGCGTCAACGACGCTCCGGCTCTCAAGAAGGCCAACATCGGCATCGCCATGGGCCGCCGCGGCGCCGAGGCCGCCCGCCAGGCCGCCGACATGATCCTGAAGGACGACGCCTTCTCGAGCATCGTGGCGGCCGTCGAGCAGGGCCGCATCATTTTCGCCAACATCCGTCGCTCGATTCTCTTCATGCTGTGCACCAACGGGGCGGAGGTCGTCACGGTCGCGGCTGCCACCCTCGCCGGCGCCCCCTTGCCCCTGCGGCCCCTCCAGATCCTCTACCTGAATGTCATCACCGACGTCCTCCCGGCCCTTGCGCTCAGTGTCGGCAAGGGCGGCGGCGACGTCATGCACCAGCCTCCCCGCGACCCCGAAGAGAAGATCCTCAGCAAGCGCGAGTGGCAGGCCATCACTTCCTGGAGCCTGATTCTCGCGGCCTGCGTCCTCGCCGCCTTTACCGTCGCCCTGCAGATCCTCGCCGTCGACGAGATCACCGCCGTGACCATCTCGTTTTTCACCCTCGCTTGCGGCAAGCTCTGGTTCGTCTTCAACCTGCGGGAGCGCGGCAGCAGGCTCCTGCGCAACTCGATCGTCGAAAACCCATGGGTCTGGGCCTCGATTGTGGTCTGCATCGGCTTCCTTCTCGCCGCCATGTACTGGCCGTCCCTCGCCGGCATTCTGAAGGTGCGGCCCCTCGCCGCCGCCGGGTGGCTCACCGCTCTCGGGTTCAGCCTGCTGCCCCTTTTGATCGGCCAAGTCCGGCGGAGCGTGCAAGGCGCGCGCCACGAGGCTTGATCGTGGCGCGGGCGGAAGCAGGTGTTGAGCGTCTCACAACCGCCCCCCGTCGATCTTTCTGGCCGCCGAACCCAATACGGCCGGGACGCTCATGGTGTCTGATCGCCGGCGTTGCCGTGCGCGCTTTCGAGTTCCTCCAGAGTCTTGCTGAGGGTATCCAACTGCCTGCCGGCTTCGGCGAAGTTTTTCTCATTCATGGCCTTCAGGTACCCCTTGAAGGCGCTGTTGGCCCGTTGGATCGACCTCGCGAAGTCCGTCTGCTCCGCCCCCGGCGGGCCGCCGGGCCCGGGGGGGGCTGCCTCCACGTAAAGGCCCTCCAGAGCCTCGTCGAACGACTCCGCGTACGAGAGCCGGTCGTCGTGCATGACGGCCACCAGCCGCAACTCCGGATAGGCGGCGGCTTCCGCCTGCAAATAGATCGGCTCCACGTAAAGAAGGGTATCCTCCACCGGGATGGCAAGGACGTTGCCGCGCACCACCCGCGACCCGCGCTGGTCCCACAGGCTGAGCTGCTGCGAAAGATACGCGTCCTGGTCGATCTTGGTTTCCACCTGCTGGATGCCCAGCACCCGTTTCTCTTTCGGGAACCGGTAGGCAAGGAGACGCCCGTAATTCGCCCCGTCACACATGCCCGCAAGCCATCCGATCAACACCTGCCGATGTTTCGGAGTGAACGGGAGCATCAGGATGAACTCGAGTTCGTCCGTTCCGGGCGGCTGCCACATCACGTAGTAGGGTTCCACCGGCTGCACCGCGGCATAGTATTTCTCGGTGGCCCGCACCCAGACGTCCTCCTGGTTGTAGAAGACTTCCGGGTCCGTCATGTGGTAGCGCGCGTAGACCAGCCCTTGCACCAGCAGAAAATCTTCCGGATAGCGCACATGCGCCCGCAACCCGTCCGGCATGTCCCCCTCGTCCTTGAGGAGGTCCGGAAACACCCTGCGCCAGACGCGTATCAGGGGATCCTCCGGATCGAAGACGTAGAAGTCGACCGAGCCATCGTAGGCGTTCACCACCGCCTTGACGGCATTGCGCACGTAATTCGAATCGCTGAGATATCCACCGGGCGATGACGAATTCCAGTGCGCCTGCAAGTCCTGTTCGTTGGTCCGCGTCTCCCGCGAGGGGAACTCCTCGCTGTAGGGAAAGCGGCGCGAGGTGGTGTAGGCGTCCACGATCCAATACAGCGCGCCCTCGTGCAGGACCACGTAGGGGTCGCGATCGAATCTCAGAAACGGCGCCAGCTTGCGCACCCGCCGCAAAATCCCGCGGTCGAACATGACGCGACTCTCGTTGGTCGGATAACCCGAGAGGATGAACTTCGTGCCTCCCAGCTTCCATCCGTAAACGAAGGTCCGCCACGGATTGGACAGCTGCACTCCCCCGTCGCCGGCGTAGCGGGCATAAACATTGTGTTCGCCCCGCGGGAAGTCGAACTCCTTCTCCTCGGTATTGACCACGGCGTATGTCGAGGAAAGCTCGCCGTAGTAGATTTCGGGTCTTTGCAACTCCAAGTCCTCCGAAACCGACTTCGGCGGTAGATCCTTGACGAGCAGATTCGGCAGTCCTCCGCCGGTGAACTCGTTCACCGGCGCCATCGTCAGCCCGTGTCCGTGGGTGTATTTGAAATGCCGGTTGACGAACGTCTGGCTTCGCGAGGGAAGGTTGTCGAGCGCCATCTCCCGCGGCGACACCATCACCTGCCGGTAATCACCCTCGATCGTGTAGCGGTCGATGTCGACATCGGTGAATTCGTAGTAGAGCCGGATTTCCTGAAACTGTTCGTAGACCGCATCGAGCGCCCGCGGGTCCCACAGCCGCACCTGCGAAAGCACCCTGCGGTTGCCCTCCGCGGTCTCCTT
>CAYPUM010000204.1:0-7018 GCA_964413545.1 uncultured Roseibacillus sp.
CTCCTGAGCGGATATGCCTGCGCGATTCCGGGGGTGATGGCCACCCGCACCGTGAGCAGCGCCAAGGAGCGCCTTCTGACGATCCTTATTTTGCCATGGATGAGCTGCACGGCACGGGTTCCGGTCTATCTGCTGCTCGTGCCGCTTTTGGTGTCGGGGCCCTTCGCGCAGACTCTCGTGATGTTTCTGATGTATTTTCTGGGCACCGTCACGGCCCTTGGGGCGGCGTGGGTGCTGGGCAAGCGGGTCGGGCGGGGCGCTCCGGAGTCCCACTTTCTGATGGAGCTGCCGCCTTACCGGCTGCCGGACGCCGGGTATGTCGGGCGGCAGGTCGTGGACCGCGCCATGTCGTTTTTGAGGAAGGCGGGCACCATCATTCTCGGCCTTTCGATCCTCCTCTGGGCGCTGCAGGCGTTCCCGCGGGCGCCGTCGGGCGAGGAACAGGACCAGTTTTCGCACAGCTTGATGGGGCGCCTCGGCCACGCCGTCGAGCCGGTGGTGCGGCCCCTCGGGTGGGACGGCCGCCTTGGAACCGCGATGCTGAGTTCCTTCGCGGCCCGCGAGGTTTTCGTCAGCAGCATGGCCATCTCCTACGCCATCGACGCGGACGGGGAGGAAGGCGAGGAGGCGGTGCGGGGCCGGGTGCGGGAAAGGATCGCCTCCGCCACGGGACCCGGCGGCTCGCCCCTCTACACCCCCCTCGTGGTGCTTTCCCTCCTCGTCTTCTACGTCTACGCCCTGCAGTGCCTCCCCACCACCATCACCGTGCAGCGCGAAACGCGTTCCTGGCCGTGGGCGCTCGGGCAGCTTGCGGGGATGACCGCCTTCGCCTATCTTGCCTCCCTCATGGTCTACCAAGGCGGGAAATTACTAGGATTTTAGCATATGCAGTGGCTCATCGAGAACTGGCAGACGCCGGCCGCCCTGGCGGTGGTGGCGGTCACGGCGGCCGTCTTCGCCCGGCGTCTGCTCCGGCGCCGGCGCCGGCGGGGCTGCGGATCCGGTTGCGGGTGTCCCCGGCCCGTCGAGCGGCACCCCGGCCTCCGGGGCGGCGGGCGGCCGCAGGCGGGGGGGTGACTCGCTGGAATTGGACGCATACGAGAAATTGCGGCGGGCGAAGCGGGCTGGGGAATCGTTTTCCTCGGTGGTGCGCCGGGCGCGCTTTGGGCCGGCGGATTCGAGCGGCGCGAGTATTCTTGCGGCGTTCAAGGGTCGGGAGGTTCGTGCCGTTGACCGGGAGGCGATCGCTTATTGGGAGGGCGGGGCCACGGCGTCACGGGGAACGAGTCCATCTCCTTGGGGGGGTGAGGAAAGCCGATGAAGCTCCTCGACACTTGTTTTGTGATACATCTTCAGCGGGAGTGGGGACGCGGGGAGACGGGGCCGGCGGGGCGATTTCTCGAGGCTCATGCGGCCGAGGAATTCTGCATCCCGGTCGTCACGGTGCTGGAGTTTCTGGAGGGATATCGTCAGGCCCGGGAGGGGGAATCGCTGTTGGAGCCGTTCGCCCGATTGGAGGTCTCCGGTGAGGTGGCTCGGGTCGGGAGCCGCATCCGTCGCAGCCTCCGTGAGCGAGGAATGATGATCGGCGACTTTGACATCCTGATTGCGGCCACGGCCCTCGCGGCCGATCTGCCGGTGGTCACGGACGACAGGGAGCACTTTCAACGCGTGGACGGGCTCGCGGTCGAGTTCTATCGAGAGTGAAGGGGATCTCTCTCCGTTGGCGGGTACCAGACAACCGATCCTGCCGATCCTGTCGATCCTGTCCGATGACCGGAACGGAGTGCTTGACGGGATTGACACGATTCACGGGACGATCCTGAGATGAGGGATGGAACGCCGGACCGCGATCTGAGAGGCTTGGGTCGTGCGAGGAACGGCTTTGATGATCGGGCGCGTGTTGCTGCGGCTGACAGTGCTGGTGGCGGGGCTGGTGGCGGTGATGGGGTTGGTGACGGTTTCGGGGCTGCCGTCGTGGGTGGGATGGCTGGTTGTGGCGGCCGGGGTGGCGGCGTGGTGGGGGGGGGAGCGTTCGGCTTGCTGCCGGGGGCTCTGCGGCAGCTCGAGCTGATCTACGTGTTCGGAGACGAGGAGGATCTTCTGACGACCCGGGCCATCGGGCGGGGGGCGCGGATCGAGGCATACCCGGTGCGGGCCGCCCCCGATTTCATTCGCTCCTTGTTCCTTGACCTGGCGCAGGCCGCGAACCGTCTTCGCGAGGAGCCCCGGTTCTACGGCAGCCTTCGTCAGAACTGCACCACCACCCTCGTGCGGCATATCGACGGGTTGCGGGAGGGAGCGCCGATTGGCCTGCGGGCCGGGATCCTCTTTCCGCGGCTCAGCGGCAAGTTGCTGGCGGATCTCGGCTACCTTGATTCCGATCTGCCTTACGAGGAGGCGGAGGAAGCCTTCCGGATCGACCAGCGCGTCCGGCAATATGCCGGGAACGCGGAATTCTCGCAGCGGATCCGGAAAGAGCGGATTCCCTTGATCACTCCGTTCCGGCCATCGAGACGTTGATCCGGCGGCCGTTGCGGTCGAAGAAGATCCGGCCGTCGGCGAGAGCGAAGAGGGTGTGATCGCGGCCCATCCCGACGTTGCGGCCGGGGCGCCACTTGGTTCCGCGCTGGCGGATGAGGATGTTCCCCGCGACGACCTGTTCGCCGCCGAATTTCTTGACGCCCAGCCGTTTGCTCTTCGAGTCGCGGCCGTTCTTGACGGAGCCCTGTCCTTTCTTGTGTGCCATGACGCCGGGGAGGTTGGATTTGGCGGGATCGATCAGCCTGAGATCCCGGTGATTTCGAGCTTGGTGAGGGACCTGCGAAAGCCCTTCGTCTTGCGGAATCCCTTGCGGCGTTTCATCTTGAAGGCCACACCCTTGGGTCCGCGAAACTGATCGACCACCTTGGCCGTGACGGTGGCTCCCTCGACGAGGGGGGTTCCGATCCGGGTTTCGGCGCCATCGTTCACGACGAGGACCTCGAGGAAGCGGATCTCGTCATCGACGGTCAGGTCGAGCTTGTCGACGTCGATGCGGTCGCCCTCATGGACGCGGTATTGCTTGCCGCCGGTCTTGATCACTGCGTAGGCCATGGGTCGGGGAGGGACGTTTTCGTGTGCACGCAGAGAGCGGGCGGGGCGGGAATTCACCACAGCCGCCCCCCCGGGGCAAGAATTTTTTGCCATGGGCGGCGCCGCGAGGCAGAGTTGCCGGGCATGGAGTTTCCCAGGTTCTGCGCCGGCCCCGGGGACATGCGGGATCTCGGCGCCATGCTGGCGGCGGAGCTGGAATCGGGGGCCGTCGTGGCGATTGACGGCGAGCTGGGGGCCGGCAAGACCGAATTGGTGAAGGGATTGGCCGCCGGCCTTGGTTACGCCGGCTCAGTGACGAGTCCCACCTTCACGCTTCTCCACGAATACCGCGGCGGCCGCCTCACCTTGCTTCATTTCGATTTCTATCGCGTTGGGAGCGCCTCCGAGATTCTCGATCTCGGCTGGGACGAATCGCTGGAAGAGGAAGCGATTGTCGCGGTGGAATGGGCGGGGCGATTTCCCGATTTGCTGCCCTGCCATGCGCTGGGCCTCGAGATCGGGATCCTGCCCCGCGGCGGGCGCCAAGTGCGGCGGAGGGCGGCGGGGTGAATCCGGATTCATGGCGCCGGCGAGGCGGGGCCTCGGACCGGGGGGTTCCGGAGAGTTGATTGACGAGTGCCGATTGTTGCAACAATGGGCCGTCTGTCGGGCGGGCGACCCTATTGTCTGGGCGGCACATGCCGGATGTTGCTCACGGCGGGGCCAAGGAGATGACCGGCTCGCCGGCTGAGATGGCCTCGGCCGGCGGGGACGACGCGACGCTGCGCCGCGGGCGGGGAGCACCGGGCCTGCGAGAGGGCGGGCGCCGCGCACCGGCCGGAACGGCAACTGATCTCCTCGCCGCAATGCTGACAACGGTAGACCCCCTTGGTGAGGATCCCGAAGGCGTTGGAAAGGGGGTAACTCCCGAGAAAGCCACGGGCCCGGGGGTGCTTGGCATTCCCGCTCGCCATGAAAAGGGTCCCGGAACACAGCGCGCAACGCTCCCGGGCCGCTTCAAACAGGTGCAAAACCGAAAAGACCGCCCACACCAGAAAACAGAGCCCGGCCGCCACGAGCCAGTGCGCATCGCGCTCCACCACCGCGATCACGCCGAAAATCAATGTCACGAATGCCGCCACCAGCCGGCTCAGGTGCACAATGGAAGCCGTCACAAGCGATGCGCAGGCTCGATGGCTGGGCCGATGACCAGGCACCCCGGTATTCTAACAGCAGCTTTTTGTTAAGGCAATCAAATATTTAAATAAATCAAAACTTCTCCCCGGAGGGGCCCGGGGGGTCGGCACCCGCCGGGGGAACCGTGATTGCGGGGTTTTCAGGCGCGAGGCGGTTCCGGGCGCTGCTGTCGCCTACCGGTTCGACCCGGCTTTCAAGGCGATGTGGAGAGGAGGGGAATGGGGCGTCTCGACCTCGGTGATGGTTCGCAGGCCCGACTGGATCGTGCGTTTCGCCGGCTGCGTGACGCCCCGGACGATACCGCATGAGCCCAGCAGGACGGGCAACGCCAGAAGGAGCAGGGGCGCGAGGAATCTCATGAAAGGCGCCGATTATGGGTGGCGCATCGGAGGCGTCAATCCGGAACCTTTGAGGCGGCCGGCCCGGCATGGTCCCAGAGCCGGCGCAGAAACTTGTCGAGTTCATCGTGCGAGGCCCGCTCGGCGGGGCCGTCATACTTGAGGGGGATCCCGTAGGATTTGCCGAGTCTGGTGGCGGAGGGGTTGGAGAAGCCGTGGAGGGCGTCCTTGTAGCTCACGAATCTCAAGTCGGCGCCGAGTTCCTGCATGGTCCGCTTGAATGTCTCGACGCTCTCCGGTTTGACGAACGGATCCCCCCCGCCATGGCAGACGAGAATCCTTGCCGTGATCTTGTGGACCGGCGGATTCGGCTCGCGAAGTTCGAGGGTGGCATAAAAGCCGGCCGCTCCATCGAGTCCCGGCAGGCCGTTGCGGGCCATTTGCAGGACCACGTTTCCGCCGAAGCCGTATCCGACCGCGGCGATCTTGTCGCGATCGGATTTGGGGTGGTTTTGAAGGAAGCGCATCGCGTCCGTGAAGCGCGCATGGAGTTCCGGGGTGTTGTTCCTGATTTCGCTCATGTGAGCGAAGGCTTTGCGGGGATCCTCGGTGCTTTTGCCATCCCCGTAGAGGTCGACGGCCAGAGCGACGTAACCAAGTCCGGCGAGCAGGCGGGCCCGGCTCCGCGCATAATCATCAAGCCCCCACCAATCGTGCACCACCATGACGCCGGGAAACGGCCCCGCCCTGCCGGGCGCAGCAAAAAACCCGTTGGCCGTCGCGGTCCCGGCCTCGTGGATGACCTCCCGGGTCTCGATTTCCGCGGCCGAAGCGGTAACCGCCAGCGCAACGGCAAAACAGAGAACTCGCATGGACTCCACCATAAGGCCCGCCTCCCTCATCACAAGCGCCAACCGCTGATCGCGGCGTCTATGCGCGGATGAAGCCCCTTGTCCTGATTTCTTGGTTTACTTCATCGCCTGAATGTCGCAGACAGCCATTTGATGCGAATCCCGCATGCCAAGGTCAATCCCGCATGCCAAGTTCGACCCCGCATGCCAAAGTCCGATGCACCGGTATCGTAAGATGCGGTCCGGCTGCGAAGGGGCGCTTGCGAGGCCGGACTCATCCGGAAAGCGTGCCGGCTGGCGGGTGGCCCGGGCAGCGGAGGACCGTCTTCCCCGGGATGCCCGCCACGATGAAGGAGTGATGAATCACGTGTCGTCCGAAACTTCCGCTGTCGCCCGGAGTGGCGTTCGCGCCCCCGGGGCGCGGGGGGGCCGGAGTCCGGACCGGGCATCCCGCTGGAAATGGCGCCGGGCCTCACGTCTCGGGACAAAGAGAGCGAACCGATTTCTGGAACTGGCGCGGCGGCAGGTCAAAGTAGCTCTTCACCTCCGCCGCGAAGTGGGTGTAGTGCTTGAAGCCGAGGCGTTGTGCCACGATCTGGAGGGAGAACCCCTCGGCCACCAGCCGGCGGGCCAGCAGCATCCGGTGGCGCCGGAACAACTCCTTGGGGCGCAGACCCGAGGCCCGTTCCACCGCGTATTCCAGTTGCCGGTTCGTGAGCTGCAAGGCCTCCGCCACGCCGGAGACCGAAAACCCTTCCGACTCCGCGAGCTCGAGAAGGTCCCGGCCGTCCGGGCAGATGAATTGCTGCCCGTCGCGCCTGATGCGGAACGGGTCCTGTTCAACGGGGACGTGTGCCTCACTGGCAGCGGATTGTGTGTTCATGAGAGTATCTCCTTCGCTACTGCTTGTCAGAAATCGATTACTTAGGTATTCTTTTTTATCTTCCTTGCTTAGTCAATGCAGAAAGCAACCTCTCTCCTAAATAGCGTCGTTGTCTGCCGGAGCAGTCAGGACGACGAGATCACGGCCAACACCTTGAAGTTGCGCCGCTATTCGGTTGCTTTCGAGGTCTACAATCCCTTCACGGTCCTCCAATTTTCTGAAGTTTTGCGGAATTTCAGGATTCGTTTAGGAGATCGGATCGTGTATCAAGGGGAAGCGGTGGTCGCGGGGATTGTGAACACGGGGACCGTCATGGTCTGCGAGGCGACGTTGGGCGACTCGTGGGTGGACGTGGATTTTCTGTCGGACCGGGGGGGGAGAGAGCCCTTGTCGGACCAGTTGGGGGGTTTTCTTCAGGACTGGAAGCGGGTCAACGAGGTTGACAACGCCTTCAAGCTGACGGTGGCGGACATGCAGAACCTTCTGACGGGGCTGCAGCGCTGGATGGAGCAGATCGACCTTGGGATCCGCGGGACCTC
Source organism: uncultured Roseibacillus sp. (assembly GCA_964413545.1). Classification (GTDB taxonomy): domain Bacteria; phylum Verrucomicrobiota; class Verrucomicrobiia; order Verrucomicrobiales; family Akkermansiaceae; genus Roseibacillus_B. Next base: position 6,884 of record CAYPUM010000204.1, read on the forward strand.
CACCGCGGACCGGCCGGGGCTGGAGCGGGAGGTGATCGGGCAGCTCGAGGAGCGGTTTCTCGAGGAGGTGGGGAGCATGATGACGGGCTTTGAGGACATGGTGTGGCGGCGCCTGCCGGAGGGGCGCGAAGCGAC
>CAYPUM010000205.1:0-6983 GCA_964413545.1 uncultured Roseibacillus sp.
AAACCCCCTCCCCCGCCTTCCACGCCGCCATGACTTCCCACCCCGCCCCCGACGGCCGCTTCCCGAATCTCCTCCCACTGCTCGCTCAAAATCCCGGACCCGGGCACGCGCCCCCTCCGGCCGTCACCCGGACCAGGCGCGACACCACCTCAACAACGAAATGCACGCGAAGAAGCCCGCGGATTGCCGCGGGCTTCTTCGGAAAATCTGGAGCGGGTGAACGGATTCGAACCGTCGACATCAACCTTGGCAAGGTTGCGCTCTACCACTGAGCTACACCCGCTGGAGTGGAACGCTTCCTTACACCCTCCCGCCGATCCTGCAAGCATTTTCCGGTCGATTCGGTCGCGATTGCGGTGCAAAAACCCCCACGTGGACAAGCTTGCAGAGATCGTCGCCCACAAGCACGGGGAAGTGAAAGCGCTCCTCCCCCGCGCCGCCAAACTCAAGGCGGCCGCCCTGCAGCGCAACGAGTTTCGCGGATTCCGTTCCGCCCTTGACCGCGGGCCGGACCGCCTCGGCGTCATCGCCGAGGTGAAACGAGCCTCCCCGTCCGCCGGCCTCATCGACCCCGATTTCGATCCCCTCCGGCGGGCCCGGGCGTATGTCGATGGCGGGGCCTCCTGCATGTCGGTTCTGACCGACGCGGACTATTTCCAGGGTTCCCTCAGCGATCTCACACGGATCAGCCAATTCTCCCCCATTCCGCTTCTCCGGAAAGACTTCACGGTCCACGAGGTTCAGATCCACGAAGCGGTGGTGGCGGGGGCCGACGCGGTTCTCCTCATCGTGGCGGCGCTGGACCCGGAGGCCCTCGAGCATCTCTACACGACCGCCGCGGACCTCCAACTCGACGTCCTCGTCGAGGTGCACGACCTCCGCGAAATGGAGCGCGCCATCGATCTCGGCGCCAACCTCATCGGCATCAACAACCGCAACCTCAAGACTTTCGCCACCGACCTCGCCGTCACCGAACGGCTCGCGGAGGAAGCGCCCGGCAACGTCCTCCTCGTCTCCGAATCCGGCATCAAGTCCCCCGCCGACGCCCAACGCGCCCTCGACGCCGGCGCCAACGCCATCCTCGTCGGAGAATCGCTCATGCGCGCCCACATCCCCGCCGAGGAAATCCAAGCCTACCTCGAACTCACTCCCTCAAACCAGCCCGATCGGTCGCCCTGACCCGCACGCCCCGGGCCCACCGCTCCCCTCACAAGAACGGCACCAGCGGAATCCCCCCGCGTTTCGCCTTCCGCTTGTATCCCCCGTCTCCCACGCTCATCACCTCCACCCGCACCCGCGTCAGACCCTCGTCCTCGAAACCGAGCTTCCGCGCCGCCCGCGGCGTGACGTCGATGATGCGCCCCGCAATGAACGGACCGCGGTCGTTGAGACGCATCTTCACCGAGTTTCCGTTCTCGAGATTGGTCACCTTCACGCGGCAGGGCAGGGGAAGGGTCTTGTGTGCCCCGCTCACATGCCATGGCATCACTTTCTCGCCCAGCGAGGTGTCGCCCCGCTTCAACCCGAAGAAACGGCTTTCGTCGTACCACGAGGCAATCCCCGTTTCCCGATACCGAAGCGCCTCCTCCACCCCCATCGGATAATACCGCGCCCCCCGCACCGTGTACGGACGGGTCATGTAGCCGTCATACCCTCCGCCGCACGCACACAACAACAACGATGCCAGCCCCAACAATCCAAACCGCCCCATCACCTCGGTCATCATACCGGCCCGCCCGCCGCCATACAACCGCGAACCGCCCGGCTTGAAACGCCGGCCCGCAAATCCCTGCCGTCCGCCCGAAGCAGGCATCGCCGGACAGTCTCTCAGACCGCCCCCGGCCCCCGTTGCTGAATCACCGGCAGAATCGGCGCCACCCTCTCCTTCATCTCCTTGCCCGGCTTGAACTTCACCACCGCCCGCGGAGGAATCGGAACATCCCGGTTCGGGTTCTTCGGATTGCGACCCACCTTGGCCTTCGTCTGCCGAACCTCGAACGTCCCGAAATTGCGCATCACCACCGAATTCCCCTTCGCCAGCTCTTCCGTCAAGGCATCGAGCGTCTTCTGCATCACATCAAACACCTGCTGCTGCGTCAGTCCCGTCTCGTTGCTGATCCGAACCACAAGGTCACGTTTCGTAATCGTAGCCATGAAAATGTGTTACGCCTCCAATGGACAGCACAACCGGCCCGATTTGTAACGGAAAAAACGGTGACAGTGCCGCTCTCATTCAGGATCCCCGGAGAGCCGGCCCGCCGTCCTGAAATGCATCTTCGCCACCTCGGACAGATTCCCCGCCCCGTGAAGCTCCAGAAATCGCCGCCCCGCCGCAAGCACCGGGGGACCCGCCCCGAGGGGAAATCCAACCTCCCACTGTTCACTCGCACGCCTGATCCACTCGATGAACCTCTCCCTCGCAAGGATCGAAGCCGCCGCCACCGCCACATCGCTCTCCGCCCGCGGGCGTTGCTCGAGCGCAATCCCCAACCCCCGCTTCGCAAGCTGACGCCGCAGCACCCGCGGATTCGCAAACTGGTCGCTCAGCGCACGCGGACACTCCGGATCCGCCGTCGCCAGTTCCTCGATCACCTTCGCGTGCCCCCACGCCAGCAGCTCATTCAAATTCCCGAACGACTGGTAGAGCTGATTGTAGCGCGCCGGACCGATCGTCACCACCGCCCGCCGCTCCGCCACCGTCTGCCGGATGACCGCCGCCAGCTCCCGCACCCGGGCTGCGGAGCCGATCCGCTTCGAGTCCGTCACCCCCGCCTCCATCAGGCCCCGCGCGCTCTCTTCCCGCACCCCCACCCCGGCAATCACCAGCGGACCGAAAAAATCCCCCTTCCCGCTCTCGTCGATCCCGAAGTGCGGCTCGAACATCTCCGGTTGGTGAACCGCCTCGTAACCAAGCCGCGCCTCCCCCAGAACCTCCGGCTCAAGCACGAACTTCACGAAGTCCTCGGTTTCCCTCCCCTGCACCAGAACCTTCGGACCCTTCTCATACACCGTTACATTCAGCTTCCCCTTGCGGGCCGCGTAGTGAGCATACGGCTTCTCGACGAATTCGAAGCCGCTCCGTTCCAGCACCGCCCGCAGCCGTCCCACCTCCCGTTCCCCGATCTCCGCCGTGTACGTCGTCCGCGCCATTCCTGCCCGCTCCTCCCCCGAGGGCCGTCGCACCTAATCACCCCCAACCTCCCGGTCAATCGTAATCGCCGCCCATGACCAAACCGCCCGCCACAAGGCACCCGCTGCACAACCGCCGCGCGTTCCGCAACGCCCTGCTCGACTGGTTCGATCAGAACGGCCCCGATTACCCATGGCGGCAAACCGCCGACCCCTACGCCATCCTCGTCTCCGAAATCATGCTCCAGCAGACCACCGTCGCCGCGGTCACCCGCAACAACCGCTTCGAACGCTTCCTCGCCGCCTTCCCAACCCTCGAATCCCTCGCCGCCGCCCCCGAACAGAAACTCCTCCGGGCATGGGAGGGCCTCGGATACTACCAGCGAGCACGAAACCTCAGGAAAACCGCCCGCGCCCTCCTCGATCGCCACCATGGAGACTTCCCACGAGATCCTGCCCTCCTCGAAGCCCTCCCCGGCATCGGTCCTTACACCGCCGCCGCCCTCGCCGCCTTCGCCTTCAACCAGCCCGTTCCCGCCGTCGACGCCAATGTCGCCCGCGTCCTCGCCCGCCTCTTCGATCACGCCCACTCCATCGACTCCGCCCCCTCCCGGCGGCAGCTCCGCGCATGGGCCGCCGCCCTCCTCGCTCCGGATCAACCCCGCAGATTCACCTCCGCTCTCATGGATCTCGGCCAGAGCCTCTGCCGGACCGCTGCTCCCCGGTGCCGGACCTGCCCGGTCCGGACGTTCTGCACCACCCGCCGGCCCGATGCCCTTCCGGTCCGGAAGGCGCGTCGCGGGACGGTGGAAGTCACCGAGCATGTCCTTTTCGTCCGCCGGCGCGACGGCGCCCTCCTCCTCGCCCGGGAATCAGGCTCCCGCCGCCGGGGACTCTGGAGACTCCCCGAGCGCCCCCCCGAAGAAGCCGTCCCTTTCCGCCTCCTCGCCACCCACGTCTACAACATCACCCACCACAAGGTCACTCTCCACATCCATCGTTGCCCCCCGGCCAGCGTCCCGCCCGCGCCGGCGGACCACGTCGAACGCTTCCATCCCCCGCACTCCCTGAACGGCCTCCCCATGCCCTCCCCCTTCCGGAAGGTCATCGAGACCCTGCACGCGCAACGCAATAAAGAATGACGCGCTTCGTTGTTCGTCACTTCCGTCCCCACTCCGCGCTTGAATCCATCCCCTCGATCCCTCACGGCTCCCCCGTGACGAAGGCCTTTCTCTTGGGCGCCGGGCTGGGAACCAGACTCCGCCCCCTCACCAACCGCCTTCCCAAGCCGCTCATCCCGGTCATGCACCGGCCCCTCGTCACATACGCTCTCGACCACTCCCTCGACGCCGGAATCCGCGAATTCGCCATCAACACCCACCATCTCCCCGAAGAATGGGTCCGGTTCTTCGCCAACTCCTCCGCTCATGACCGCCCGGCGCCTCCGACCCCCCTCGATTCGCTGCGCCCGCCCCCTCCCGCCGGACCGGTCTACCGCGACGCGCCGGTCACCCTCTTCCACGAACCGGTCCTCCTCGAAACCGGCGGAGGCCTGAAGAACATCGAATCCTGGATCGGCGACGAGCCCGTCCTCGTCTACAACGCCGACGTCCTGACCAATCTCAGCCTCGACCGCCTCATTGCCTCCCATCTCGCTTTCGGCACGACCGTCACGCTCGGTCTGCGAAGCACCGGACCCAACCCCCACGTCGCCATCGATGGCAACCGCGTCACCGACATCCGCGGCCTTCTCGGAATCGCCGAGGGAACCCATCAATTCACTGGAATCTACTGCATCAACCCGGACTTCCCCGAACTCATCCCCGCCCGCCGGAAGATCTCCGTCATTCCCGCCTTTCTCGAACTCGCCCGCCGGGGCTCCCTCGGGGCTTGTCTCCTCGACGATCGCTCATGGCTCGACCTCGGAACCCGGGACAACTACCTCGCCGCCCACTTCGAACCGGCCGCCGCCCCGCTCCACCGCCATCCCATGGTCCACCCCGAAGCGCGCATCGCACCCTCCGCCACCGTCGAATCCTCCGCCGTCGGCCCCCGGGCCGTCGTCGGCCCCCACGCCGTGCTCCGGCACTCGATCGTCTGGCCGGAATGCGAAATCGCCCCCGAAGCGCGCTTGACCAACTGCGTCGTCTGTTCTTCCTCTCCAGTCTCAGGCGCCCACAAGGACACCGACCTGTAAACGATTTCAGACCCCCACCCCGCCCCGGCCCCCGCCACCCGAAATCCGAAAACCGAAATCCGCACCCCGCATCCCATGGCCGCCGACACCCTCCTCACCGCCGCCCGCGCCCACCTTGGCCTCAACCCCGACCATCCCGTCATCCTGGAACCCGTCAAACGCGGCGCCTCCGGCCGCACCATCGTGCGCATCAAAGCCGAAGGCCACCCGACCTTCATCGGCATCCACTACACGCGCGATCGCAAGGACAACCGCTATTTCCTCCCCGTCGCCCGCTTCCTCAAGTCCGCCGGCCTCAATGTCCCCGAAGTCCTCTACGACAACCCCGGACGGAACATCGCCCTCGTCCAGGACCTCGGCGAAACCGACCTCCTCGCCCTCAAGGATCGCCCATGGAGCGAACGCCAACCTTACTACCGCTCCGCTCTCGAACAGCTCGACCGCCTCTTCTACACCCGCGCTCCCAAGGATCTCGAACTCCCGCCCCCCTTCACCGAGGACTCCTACCAATGGGAGCAGGACTACTTCATCGACAACCTCGTCGAATCGCACCTCCACCTCGACGGCGACCCGCTGCGCCGCGATCCGGCCCTCGCCCGCCTCCGCTCGAATCTCGGCTCCTCCCACCGCAACCTCGTCCACCGCGACTTCCAATCGCAGAATATCATCATCCACCAAGGCGCCGCCTGGCTCATCGACTTCCAAGGCCTCCGTCGCGGCCGGCAGGAATACGACCTCGCCTCGCTCATCTACGATCCCTACCTGAACCACCCCCCGGACGAACGCGAGCAACTCCTCGATCTCTGGGAATCCATCGCCGAGGAGCGCCCCGTCCCGGAACTCCTTCGCGATTGCGCCATTCAACGCCTCATGCAGGCCCTTGGCGCCTACGCCTTCATCCTTCACAACATCCACATCGACTGGTACGCCCGGCACATACCGGCCGCCGCCCGCCTCCTGTTCGACCTCGTCCAAGACACCGATCTCGCCTCCCCCCTCCGCCCGGTCCTGGAACCAGCCCTCGAGGCCCAGCCATGATCTCCCCTTGGATCGTCCGTCTTCTTCTCGTCGTTCTGGCTGTCGAGGCCGGCGTCTGCGTGGCCTTCCTCACCGATTTCTGGAGACCCTTGCGCCAGCGCGAAGAGTCCCTCTTCCGCGCCTTCCTCACCATCACACGCAACGACGAACATTTCGTCCTCGATCCGGTTCCGCCGGCCTCCCGCATGCGCATCATTCGTCCCCTCCAGCCGGGCCGGCCGCAACCTTGCCTTCTCGTGGGAGTCACCGAAGACCCCGAGAGAGAGTTCGAATCCTACCCCCTCTCGCCCGTCGATTGGGCCGTCATCCTGAACAACGCCCACGAGGCGGGGTGCCGCGTGGCCGCCATCGTTCAGCCCCTCTCGTGGGAAGACGCGGGGGAACTGCGCCTCAGCGCCCTCGAAACCCATCTCTCCCGGTTCGACTCCGCTGTCCTGACGGTCGATCTCCGCCGTGCCCCCACCGCACAAACCCTTCCCCCCTATCTGAAACGCAGCGCCGTCCCTCTCCGCCAACTCCGTGGCAACCCCGGGGTCCTGCCACGCGTCAACCGGGTCGCCCTGCCCCCCTCGGCCACCTCCGTTCCCAATGCCCTGTTCTCGTTTCGCGTCCTCGAAAG
>CAYPUM010000206.1:0-6983 GCA_964413545.1 uncultured Roseibacillus sp.
CCACTTCTACGTCAAGATCGCCGACGCCTCCCGGATCTACGGCCTCGAGCTGGAGCACATCCTTTCGCCCAACCGGATCAATTACCTCGTGAACGGCGACACCCTCATCGAGGACCACATCGCGGGAGTTCCGGGCGACCACTTCATCCGGGAGTATCTCCCGCGGCCGGCGCTGAACCGGGTGCGCGTCGCCAAGGAGTTCGTGAAGTTCGGGGAGCGCTGTTTCGCGCGCCTCCTCGGCGACATGCGAAGCGTCAACTGGGTCGTCGACATCACGCCGGACTTCGAGGAGGTCGTCTATCGCGTGCGCTCGATCGACTTCGACCAGCAAAGCCACGAGGGCTCGCTGCGGGTCTACCGCGCCCACGCCTTCCCCGACAACCATCCGGTCGACGCGCTCGTCCGCAACCACCTGAACAACACCACCATCCTGCAATACCGCAGCGAGGAGCGCAGCCAGATGGCCCTGCGCGCCATGGTCGAGCGTCCGCGGCTCACCGCCATCCTCGGCACCATGCGGCGGGACACGATTGCCCCGCCGGAAAACGTGGGCCGTCTCCGCGACGACCTTCGCGAACGGTACGGCACCGCCGCCTTCGATTCCTGCCGCACGATGGGCGACCTGACCGCCACCCATATCCGTCTGACGCTCGGCGAGTAACCGGTTTTCTTGACCTTTGGCCCGGCGGGTTCCAGCTTCGCGCAGCCGCGACGCGGAGCCTCTGCTCCGGGGCCCGGCGAACCCGAAAGGAATCAATCCATGTCGCACGATCTGGTAGTCATCGGCGGGGGGCCCGGCGGCTACGTGGCCGCCATCCGGGCCGCCCAGTTGGGCAGGAAGGTGGCGGTGGTGGAGGTCGAGCGGGCCGGTGGGACCTGCCTGAACTGGGGATGCATCCCCACCAAGGCCCTCCTCAGGAACGCCCACTTGTTCCACACCGTGACCCACCAGGGCAAAGAGTTCGGGCTGAGCTTCGAAAACCTCTCCTACGACTGGGAGGCCGTGATCAAGCGCTCCCGGACCGTGGCCGACCGCCTTGCAGGGGGGGTGGAGTTCCTCTTCCGGAAGAACAAGATCGACTACCACAAGGGGTTCGGGTCGATCCTCGAACCCGGCAAGGTCGAGGTCCGCGACGGGGAGGGCGCCACCAAGGTCCTCGAGTCCTCCCACCTCATCATCGCCACCGGCGCCAGATCCCGCGAGCTTCCCGGCCGGCCGTTCAACGGGACGACCGTCATCGGCTCGCGCGAGGCGATGGTGCTCGGCCACCGTCCAGAGAGCATGATCATCATCGGGGCCGGCGCCATCGGGGTGGAATTCGCCTATATCTACAACGCCTTCGGAACCCGCGTGACCCTCGTCGAGATGCTCCCCCGTCTCGTTCCGGTGGAGGACGACGAAATCGGCGAGGCCCTGCAGAAATCCTACCGGCGCGCCGGCATCACGTGCCTCCCCGACACCAGGGTCACCGCCACCGAAGACCGCGGCGATTCGGTGGCCGTCACGGTCGAAAACGCCAAGGGCCGCGAATCCCTCACCGCCGAAGTCTGCCTCGTCGCGATCGGAGTCACCCCGGTCCTGCCCGGCGGACAACTCCCCGAATTCACCGACAAGGGCTGGATCCGCGTCGGAGACCGCTACGAAACCTCGATGCCCGGCGTCTACGCCATCGGGGACGTCATCGGCCCTCCATGGCTGGCCCATACCGCCATGTTCGAAGGCGTTCAATGCGTGGACGGCCTGTTCGTGGAAGGCTGCCAGCCCCGGCGGGTCGAGGGATTCCCCGGATGCACGTATTGCCACCCCGAGATCGCCTCGGTAGGAAAAAACGAGCGCACCCTCAAGGAGGAGGGAATCGCCTACAAGACCGGCAAATTCCCCTACCAGGCCCTTGGAAAGGCCCAGGCCGCCGGCGAAACCGAGGGCTTCATCAAGCTCCTGTTCGGCGAAAAGCACGGCGAACTCCTCGGCGCCCACATCATCGGGGCCAATGCCACCGATCTCATCGCCGAAATGGGGCTGGGCATGACCCTCGAGGCCACCTTGGACGACTTTCACGCCACCATTCACGCCCACCCCACCCTCACCGAAGCCGTCCACGAAGCCTCGCTCGACGCCGAGGGCCACGCCATCCACTTCTGACGCCCGATATTTGGCTCGCCTTGCGCCCCGGAATGTTCTAACAGCCCCCGGTAATCGCTTCCCCGGCCATGTCCGAACCTCCCCAGCTCTGGCAATATATCATCGGCGATCAGCAATTGGGGCCCGTCACCTCCGAGCAACTTCTGCAGCTTGCCGCCAACGGGGACATCTCGCCGGAAACCTACGTCTGGACCGAGGGCCTCGAGGATTGGGCGCTCGCCGCGCAGGTCGAGGGGCTCTTCCCCGCCGGCGGCAACGAGGCGCAGGAACCGCAAACCATCCCGGGGGGCGCTCCGCAGGCCCCCCCGCCGCCGGCCCCGGTCGTGCCACCGCCCCGGCCGGCCACCGCCGCGGTCCCTCCCACCGGCATTCCGAGCCCGAGTGTTCCCGCTCCGGCCGCCGTTCCCCCCGCCGCCGCCACGCCCCTCGCCGCCGCCCCGGCGCCGGTGGCGCCCGCCCCCCCCGGGCAGGACTATCCCGCCTTCCCCGTCACCAATGCCAACTTCGGCCTCCTGATTACATTCCTCATCGGAACCATCGTTCTCTCGATTTCCGGTTTGGCCGCCTTCGGCAGGGCCGAACCCCCTCTCGTCCCCGGGCAACCCAGCGGCGGCGTCGTGGCGGGCTGGGTTCTCTGCGGCCTGGCGAGTGTTTCCTTTCTGGTCTTCGCGATCGTGGCCCTGCAGTATCTCCATCGTGCCTGGAGCTGCCTCCGGCACGCCGCGCCCCGCACCACCCCCGGCAAGGCCGTCGGATTCCTCTTCATCCCCTTCTTCAACCTCTACTGGCTTTTCGTCGCCTTCCACGGACTCGCCAAGGATTGGAACCGCACCATGGATTCCTACCCGGATCTGGCGCCCGCCCCGCGATTCGGCAAGGGCGCATTCCTGACCTTCTGCATCGGATCAATCGTGTTCCCGCCGCTGGCTTTCGTCATGCTCTTCCCCGTCTACAAGTCCATCTGCGACGGCATCAACCACATGCACTCCCGCGGCCTCCGGAAGCCGCCGGGCGCCATGCCCGGCGCCGGAATCCGCCTCTATTGACAAGGGGCATTTCGAAACCCCGCGCTCAGGCGCCGGCCGGAGGAGGCGTCTCCCCGGCGGGGGCTTGCGCCGCAGCCGCTCCGCACGCCTTGTCGCGAACCCTGCGCGCCGCGTCACATCCCGCCCGGGCCCCCTTCGAGAGACCCTCGCGCACCTCCTTCGGCATGAATTCCCCCGCCATGGAGCCCACGAAAACCGCCCCGAATGCCGTCCCGTACACCGTGCCGTACGCGGCGTCGCGCAGGACCTCCGCCAACGCCGACTTCATCCTCGGGGCCGTCTCCCGGGCCTTCTTCCGCGCGTCGTCGGCCGCCTGCTGCATCGCGTCGCCGAAGGATTCGAAATGCCGCCCTCCCCGGCCGCCTTGCGGTTCGTTGCTTGCTTTGTTCGTCTCCATGATTCTCTGGTTGGTTGGCAACGGAAACCATACACCAGCCCGCCCGGAATTCATCCATTATAATCAAAACCGAAATCCCTCCGAGGCTCGCCTCGCCAGGATCAATTTCCGTTGAATAATCCCCTCCCCCCACGAGTCCAATCCCGCGAACTCAATATCATCGCCATGAAGAAATTCCTGATTCCAGCCGCCGCCGCCCTCGCGGGCCTCCTCGCCGGAACCGAACCCGCCAACGCCGGAGGCCTCAACGTCTCCTTCACCTGCCGCAGCGGCCGCGCCCCCTGCGGATGCGCCGTCCACGTCCGCCGCGTCTTCCGCGGATACGACTGTTACCGCCGGCCGGTCTACCACTACCACCGCCTGCCGGTGCGCCACGTCTGCCGCGCCCGCCCCGCCCGCCCCGCCCGTTATTACTATAACTATAGTAGTTACTGCCGCCCGCGCCCCGCGTGCCGGGGACGCGTCTTCCGCCACCGCTTCTTCGGCCGGAGCCCCCGCCGTTGCCGGTGAATCCGCAAAGCGGCGAGAGCGGATGACGAGCGGCGCTCCGCCCAATCGCCGGCCGTTCTCGTCGCCGCTCTCGTCAACCGGCCCGAGGCTTGCCTCGCTAAGAATTGCGCCGGAGCTGTTCTCCCCTTAGCTTTGCGGCGATGCGCGCCGTCCTTCTGTTGCTCGCTCTCTCCGCGTGCCCTCTTTCGGCCCCGGCCGCCGGCTTCATTGCGCCGGACCCCGCGAAGGCCCTTTTCCGGCGGGACCGGCTGCCGATCGACACCGACACGATGCGCTCGCTCTCGCAACGGCTGACCGAACTGGCCCGGCGGCCCGGATCCGGCAGTGCCGAGCAGTTGCGGGCCACCGCCCAGCTCCTCGCGATCGCGATCCGTCTGAATCCGGCCAACCGCCGCGCCCTCGACCTCGGCCGGAAACTCGTCCTCGGCCGGGAGTTTCAGCCGCTTGGCGACGAACAGCTCGAAAACGCCCTTGCCGAAGTCTGGCACATCACCGGTTGGCTCCTCGACAAGGCGGCCGGCCCCGACGGGCAGGCCCTCGGCCAGCTCGTTCTTGACGCCCTCCATGTCGTCGATCCCGCCCACCCCGCCGCCGCCCGGCACGATTCGGCCGGGGAAGCGGAACGGTGGAAGGAAGTGGTCGCCCCGCTCGACCGTTTCGCGCAGCCCGCCCGAGGCGGTTCCGAAAACGGGGCCGGCTCCGCCACACCGGCCTCTGACCCGCAAGTCCATTCCGCCGCATCCGAGGAGGCCCGTCCCCCCGTCCGGCTGCGCCAGCTCGCTCTGAAAACACCCCTCTATCTTCACGAGCACCTCGGGCGCCCCTCCAGCCCCGGGCTGCAAATCGCGACGCTCGAACTCCAGATCAAGGAGGCCAAAGAGAACGGCCCTCTCGCCGTCGCCTTCGAGCCGGATTTCGACGCGTCCCTGATGGATGCGATCGGGCAGCGCGTCGTGGCGGCGTTGAAACGCACCTCGCCCCGCCTGCCGGCGGGACACCTCGCAACCATCAGAACCGGCCGGGGCCGCCATGCCTCCCGGAATGAAGCGGCCCTCGCGGCCCCCGCCGCCCTCCTCCTTCATGCCGCCCTGACTGGAACCGAGCTTCGCGAGGACCTCGTCCTCATGGCGGACTTCGACGGGCAAGGCGAGTTCACCCGCCCACCGCTCAGTTGGGACTACCTGCGCGCCACCTTCCGCTGCACCCACGGAGGCCGCCTCGTGGTTCCGCCCGGCCTCGTTCCCGAGCTGCGCTCCTTCCTCGTGCTCGAGGAACCGCTCTTCTTCCTCCAGTGGGAGATCCTGGCCGTGGACTCGCTCGACGCCGCCCTCGGGATCTGCAGCAAAGACCGGCAACCCGAAAGCCTCGCGGCGGCCTCGAAACTCTTCGGCGACGTCCAGCGCGTCTCCCGCGAGATGCGCATCGCCCAGCTCACCACCAATGCCAAGGTCCGGGAACGCCTCGGCCGGATCGTCGAAATGGCGCCCTTCCATCTCTCCGCGTCCATGCTTCTCCTCCACGGGTCCGATGCGCGTCCCTCCCGGCTGCAACGCCCCGTCCTCGCCCGCATCCTGCAATACGCCGTCCAACCCCTCGAGTGGGTCAACCGCTCCGATGCCGAACACCTCGACGCCAAGCGCCTGAAGTCATCCCATGAGTCCAGCCGGCAGGTGCTCGACCCCCTCGCGGCATACCTCAGGAAGGCCGACTCCCCGTTGCTCGAAAAGGCCCTCCACCTCGCCAACCTCGCCCGCATCCTCGCCCGCAGCCGCCAACTCGCAGACACCCTCCCCGCCGAGGAAAAGAACCGCTACGCCCCCCGCTTCCGCAGCCTCCACAAACAATTTCAAGCCGCCTTCGCGCTTCTGGTGGCAGACCTTGCTCCCTACACCGGCCAATCCCTCCCCCCGCCGCCCCCACAGACCCCCCAGCCGTGAGCAAATCCCCACCACTACTTCCTCCCCCTTAACCGTTCAGCTCAGCCAATTGCTTGGCGGGCTGTTTGTCCCTCCTTCCAAAATGATCGGAACCAAGCATTTCGCTTCGCCTGAATTTCCGTGCCCGAGCCTTGTCCCCGATCCGCCCTTCGCGCCGAAACCACGGGCGTTCCACATGGAACATTGAGCGGGCCTCACGCGTTCGGCCCCCCCCCGAACGCAAAACGCAGACCCTCCCCATCCCCCCCATCCCAGATGTTTCGCTTTCCCAAGACCTACGATGTCCTCGTGGTCGGCGCCGGTCACGCCGGCATCGAGGCCGCCATGGCCGCTTCACGCCTCGGATGCGAGGTGGCCCTCCTCACCCAGAACCTCGACACCATCGGCCAGATGAGCTGCAACCCAGCCATCGGAGGATTGGGCAAAGGCCACATGGTCCGCGAAATCGACGCCATGGGTGGCATCATGGCCCTCAACACCGATGCCACCGCCATTCAATGGCGACTCCTGAACGCCCGCCGGGGACCCAGCGTTCGAGCCCCGCGCGCCCAGTGCGACAAGAAGGCCTACCAGTTCCGTCTCAAGGCTCTCCTCGAAGACCACCCCGGAATCGACCTTCACCAAGGGAATGCCACCGAGATTCTCGTCTCGAACGACCGCGCCTGCGGCATCCGGACCAGCCTCCAAATTGAGTTGCGTGGCAAGACGGTGGTCCTCAGCGCCGGAACGTTCATGCGCGGTTTGATGCACGTTGGCCGGCGCAACGAACATGGGGGGCGCATGGGAGACGCCCTGTCCACCGTCAGCTCTTCCCTCGTCGCACTCGGATTCCAAGTGGAGCGCTTCAAGACCGGAACGCCCTGCCGGATCAACGGCCGTTCCATCGACTTCTCACGTTGCGAACGCCAGGATGGTGACATCCCCCCCCCTCTCTTCAGCTATCTTGCCGA
>CAYPUM010000207.1:0-6956 GCA_964413545.1 uncultured Roseibacillus sp.
GGGGAGCGGTGAGCCGGGCCATCCGGGAGGCACGGGAGCGGGTCAGTCGCGAGCGGAAGGTGGGGTGAGCCGTCCGCGAACCGGCCGGACATGTCCAATCCTTTTGACGGTCCCCTGTTCCGTCCCCTGACTTCTGCCCGCATCCTCCCGGGATTGCTCAGCAAGTCCGGGCGATGGCCGATGCGGGCCGAATACCGGAGACCAATTGCCGTTTCGAGCGGGAGAGGGCTCGAAAGTCGCACTCGACCTGCAGCCCGTGCCAGAAGTCCTCCGACTGCCCGAAGAAGGCCCCGAAGCGGATCGACATGGCGGGGGTGATGGAGCGCTTGCCGCGCACAATCTCGTTGACGGCGCGCGGAGAGACGCCGATGGCGCGAGCCATGGCGTTCTGGGAGATCCCCATGGGCCGGAGATATTCTTCGAGGAGGATCTCGCCGGGAGTGACAGGCGGCTTCACGCCTGTATCCTATGACGTCATACGGGCAGAGTCAATGGTAATCCACAATCGCAACCTCGGACGGGCCCTGATTGGTCCAGCGAAAGATGATGCGCCACTGGGCGTTGACACGGATCGAGTGGAAACCGGCGAGGTCTCCCACGAGGGCTTCGAGCCGGTTGCCGGGCGGGACGGCGAGGTCATGGAGGGTGCGGGCCCGGTTGAGTTGGATGAGCTTTCGCAAGGCAACCCGCGCGATGGCCGGAAAATGGCGGCACCTTTCTTCGAGAAAGAGGCGCTCCGTATCGGAGTCCCCAAAGGGGGGAGGTCCGGGAGAATCACGCCGATTGGCCATGGTGACGATCGCTGCCACCAGAGCCGCCGCCAAGAGGCCCGTTTTCATCGTGGGACTCCTCCCGCCTCTCGTTTCTGGAGGGCTAATTTGCTGTCAGGGTCACCGTCTCCCGCTCCAACCCGTTGCCGGCGACTGTGACGGAGACCGGGCCGGGCTTCGTTGTCGAGCGGACGACGAGCAGGCATCGGCCGTCGTAGGTGCTGGCGGTTGTGCCATGGTAGTCATGCTTCAGATCGGCGAGCGGATTGCTGTTGCCGACGGCGGCGATGGTGGCCGGGCCGGAAACCTCGAAGCGCAGCTTGTGTTCGGCCAACGGGTTCCAATTCCCCTTGGCGTCCACGACCTCCACCTTCACGAAGGCGAGATCGCAGCCGTTTGCACGGAAGGCCTCCCGGTCGAGGGTCAACTTCAGGCCGGACGGACGGCCGGCCGAGGTGAGAACATGTTCCGTCGCGGAGTCGCCGTCCTTGTATCCGACGGCCTTCATCTCTCCAGGCTCATACGGCACCTCCCAGGTATTGATGTACCTGCACCCATCGTCCTTGGAAAATGTCTTCTTGCCGAGCGATGCGCCATTCAGGAAAAGCTCCACCTCGTCGCAACCGGAATAAACATCTACATACATCGTGTTCGGCGCGTTCGGCCAGGTCCACGAGCTTATCGAAGGCATCCATCCCCAGGCGGCTTGAACCCATTGGACGTCGGTTCCGGAATGCTTTCGCCGGACGGTGGCGTGGACCGTCGGCGCGACCGCTCCGTCTTTGTCCATCGTCCAGATCAGCTTTCGGTAGTACGAATGCGCCTTGGGGAACCCGCAAAGGTCGTAACTGCCGCAGTTGGCAATGTAACCGGGGAACTGGTCGTGCTCGGCGAGGCCCGCACCCGTACCCACCTCGCCAAGATAGTCCATGCCGGTCCAGACGAAGTCGCCGAGCACATGGTCGTGCTCCATGATCATCCGCCAATAGGGAAGCAACATCAGCATCCGCGACTCGGAGCCGTACATCAATCGGTCCGGGAACCTCGCGTGGCTCTCGGCGTATCCCCCGCCATGGCCGCGGCTGTATGCCTCGTAGTTGTAGCCGCACGCGTCGAGCGCCGCCCAGAACTCGGCCGTCGGGAACCGGAACATGTTGCCCGGTTGGGCGCCGTAGGTGATGGCGCGGGTGGGATCGAGTTCACGCGTAAACGCCGCCAGCATCTTCACGGTTTGCACGCCGCTCGGGAAGCCCTGGTCCGGGCACTCGTTGCCCATGCTCCACATGATCACCGACGGGTGGTTGCGGTCGCGCAGGATCATGCTCTCCATGTCCTTCCGCCAATACTTCTCGAACACATTCGAGTAGCCGCCGCGCTTGCCGCGCGTCCACTCGTCGAAGGCCTCGTCGATCACCAGCATGCCGTGACGGTCGCAGGCGTCAAGGAAGGCCGACGAAGGCGGGTTGTGGGCGGTGCGGATCGCGTTTGCCCCCATCTCCTTCATCAGCAGCACGCGGCGCTCCTCGGCCCGCGGGTGGGCTTCGGCTCCCAGAATCCCGTTGTCGTGATGCAGGTTGACGCCCTTGAGCTTCACGCTTTTGCCATTGATGAATAGCCCCCGGCCCGGCCTGAACTCCACCGATCGGATCCCGAAAGTAGTCGTGTATTCGTCGCTCGGCGTGCCGTCGGCCCGCACCGTGGTGAGCAAGCGGTAGAGATCGGGCGTCTCGCACGACCACAGCCGCGGGTTTGACACCGCGGTCCGCTGCTTGAATGTCGCACCTTCGCCGGCCGCAATCGTTTGGGCGGATTCGGCAGTGGCCACGGTCTGCCCTTGCGGGTCCACGATGCGGCTGAGCAGCGTGATGTTCTTCTCCTCCGTATCGTCGTTCCTGACGGTCGTCTTCACGACGACGGTTGCACGGTCGGCGGACACCTCCGGCGTGGCAATGTAGGTGCCCCATGTATCGACACGCACCTTGCCTGCGACGATCAAGTCGACATCGCGGTAGATTCCCGAACCGGGATACCACCGGCTCCGGAGCGAGTTGTCGACGCGCACGGCCAGCACATTCTTGCCGCCGATGTTCAGATGGGGCGTGAGATCATAGGCGAATGCGGTGTAGCCGTAATGGTGGAACCCAAGATGCTTGCCATTGAGCCACATATCGGAACGCTCATACACTCCGTCGAAGTGGATCGAGACGGACTTGTCGGTCCAGTCCTCCGTTGCATCGAAGCTCTTGCGATACCAGCCGACGCCGCCGGGGAGGTGTGCGGTGTCCCGGCTGCCCTTCTCGAACGGCCCCTCGATGCTCCAGTCGTGCGGCACATCGACCACGCGCCACGAACGGTCGTCAAAATCCGGACGCGCGGGACCAGCCACTCCCCGGCCCGGCGCCACCTCAACCTTGCCAATGATTCCGCCCATGCCCTGGGTGTTCTCGACCAGCAGGCCCAGGATATTTGGCCCGCCGGGCTTCCAGGCCTGGCTGAGCACCACCTCGAACGGCTGGTTCCAGCCAGCGTTGGAACCGATCTTCCGGCCGTTGAGGTAGACAGTCGCATTGTCGTCGACGCCTGCGAACCGGGCGACGAGGTCCTCCCCGTCGACATGCGGCAAGGTCGTGCGAAACCACGCGAAGCCGATCCGGTTCTGAAATGTGTCCTCGCCTGTCTTCGCCGTCTGCCATGCCTCTCCGGACATGTCGAGTCCCGGCGTGGAAAGCCTTTCAGCGTCGATCGCGCCGCCGTCAACGGCAATCCAATGCCAGCGGGTCACAGGCACTCCTGCAAGCTCGCGCCCCTTGTCCTGAACCTCGCCCCGATGGAATTTCCAGCCGAGATTGAACCTCTCGCACCGGCGCGGCGACTCGGCGGCGAAAATCGCGCTGGCCAGGACCGTGAACATCACCGCTGCGGCAGAAACTCTCAGACCGTTGGAGATTCGCAGGTTCGTCGACAAGTTACGCATCGCTTCCATATCACATCTCCTTCTTCAGGGAACGGGTGTCACTTCAATCCACTTAAACGCGTTCGGGTCGTAGCTCGAGCCGATCAGAGGAACGAGGCCGGCACCGATCGTTTCCGGGGGCAGATCGCCCGAAAAACACTTCTTGCCGTTGATGGCGCAGGTAATTCGCCCCGGACTGTCCGGCTCGCCTCGGAGGTCGAAGGCGAGGCGGTTCCAGCCATCGGCGGCGAAGTCGGCGGCATTGCCTTCCTTGAGCACCTTGCCCTTGCATAGCAGGGTCCACTTGCCGCTGTCGTCGAGCTGCAATCGAAGCGTCGGCTCCAAGTTCTGCCCGGCGCCGATCTCGACGAACCCCTTCCCCACCCTTGCCTCGGTGTCGATCTTCATGGTGCGCACGCGGCTGGTTCCGCCGAAATACGAGACACAGGAGCCGAACGACGGCCCCCAAACGGTGCCCGGTTTAGGGACCACCTGCTTGAGGACCTTTGCGCCATTGTCGATGACGACCTCGAAGGTGCCCTCCTGGTCGCCCCAGTAGCGGGGCCTCGCATGTTCCGGGTAGTCCTGGAAGTCGTCCTTCCACTGACCAGACGCCTGCTTCTGGGGGATTGGATGCGAGGGTTGTCCCTTCAACTGGCCGGTGGTGGTCGTGAGCGTATAGATGGTGAAGTTTCCTCCTTCCAGCTCTGCGTGGACCTTCCCGTCTTCCGCCTCGATAACGGCAACCTTTTGGAACTGTTCGGCCTCGTTTGATTTCCAGACCGAGACCGGCCCGCGGGCCATCGGCGGGTCGAGCTGGATATCCAGCGTGACGGGCCTATCGGTGGCGGCGATGAGGCTCCAATCTCCAGTTTTAGGGTTCCGCAGCGTGGTATAGTAGCTCCCCGTATTCTTGCAAATCTGCCCCTGCGCGGTGTCCATGAACCGCCAGCCGGGCTCGGCGAACTGCGTGATGTGCGCGACCGCCCACAGGGCAGGCAACACCTCGTAGTGCCCGCCACGGCAGTCCTTGGCGTCGAGGAACCCGACCTTGTTCCACTTGAACCCGTCCGGCAACGAGGAAAACGGCGCCCACGCCTCGGATTTGGTCATGCGCAGCTCGCCGTATTCGCGCAGTATATGGCGCAGGTAAATCCAGCCATGGCGAAATGTTCCCGTATTGCTGAAGTCTTCCGTCGACCACAGAGGAATGCCGCTTTCGAGAAATCCTTTTGGAAGGGGACGATGGTCATGGTTGCTCGTCATGTAACCGACCGGATAATGGTAGCCGACCGCGTCCACGGACTTGGCCAGTTCCGGGTATTTCAGCATGTCCTTGAGCACATGCCAGTAGTAATCGGGGCCGAAGTGGAGGTTGCACATGTCGCCGCCAACGATTTTCACATCCCGATAGCCGGCCTTGTCGAGGGCGGGGCGCAGGTGCTCGACCACGAACTTCCGCGCTCGTTCGGCCTCCGCGGGGCGGCATTCGTTGCGGTATCCGCCCACATAATCAAACTCCAAACCATAGTGCTCCCTCGCCACATCAAGGAACGACACGACCCACTTGGCCGCCTCGGGTGTGGTGTAGCCCTTCGTCCAATAGGGCGTCCCCCATGGCAGCACATCGAGGATGATATCCGGGTTCCGTTTACGCGCCTCGGCGGCCAGCCAGAGTTCGTAGCCGCGCGGCACCGGATCGGCGAGTTCCTCCGGGACGATCACATGCGACGGTTCGGCCCCGCAGGTCGAATTCATGCCCGACCCAAGTTCCACCTTTAGGTGTTGAAACGACGCCCCGAACCCCGGCTTGAAGAGGAAGTCGAGAATGTCGCTCCGATACGGTTCGGGGTAGTCCATCAGGAACACGGATGTGGCCCCGGCGCTGACGGCCCCGACGCCCTCAAAGGTCCGCCCCGGAGACTTCGCATCCAACCTCACCCGCAGTTCCGGCGCTCCCCCCTCCGATGCCGCCGCGGTCATGATATTGACCGCTGCAAACAGTGCCACGCATATCTTTCTCATAACTATTACTGGAATTTCCTTTTTCGGTGCTGCATTCACGGCGCCGCAGGGCGCGGGGTGGGAGGGGGTGCGGCGCTGATCTGCGCACCGTCCTCGACGCCCCGGTTCAGGCGGGTCCGTGCCAGCCAATTGCCGGTATAGGGATCGAGGTTCTCGTCGATCCACGGCAGATCCTCTTTCACGACCGCCTCTCGGGTCTGGTCCGACCCCGGTGGGATATCACGAAATGCGTGTGATTTCGTGTAGATCTTCTCAATCGCCTTGTCCGGGCACTCAAACAGCGGGACGTTCGCCGCAAGGAAGGCGTAGGCGTCCTTGTTGGAATAGGTGTTCCTGTAGTGCTCGGTGTCACCGGCGTTGAACCTGTCCACGTAGCCCTTCAGCAGGGTGTGCCCGAGCAGCATTGGTTCGCCTCCCGATACCGTGTCGGAAAAGCCTATGCCGCACGACACCAGAAAAATTGCGATGCCTGCGGACGTTGCTGTCATGCCGGTCTTCCCATTCAACTGTTTGCCAGGGATTGTCTTGTCCATCACACGCCTCCTGCACGGGGATTCATTGCGAGGGGATTGCTTTCCCTTCGGCGCCGGTGGGAACGCCGATCCAGCCGGGGACGTCGCCGTCGCCGGTCTTCCCGCCCTCGAGGAGCCAGCCGAGGTTGAAGCGGGCGAGGGATCCGCCGCCCTTCGGGCCGCCCTCGAACTGGAGGTAGATCCATCCCTCGGAGGGGGTTTCGGGGCGGCCGGCGTCGAGGGAGGAGTAGGCGAAGGGGCCCTCGAAGACAAGACGCCTGATCGGCCAGGTCCGGCCGCCGTCGAAGCTGGCCCAGACGTGGCCGTGGTGGCGGCCGCCGGGGCTGACGATGTTGCTGAAGACGAGGATGTCGCGGTCCCGCACGGGGAGGCGCACGAGGCCGCCCATGAGACCGTAGCTGCGGTTCTGGCCGCCGTCGGGCAGGATCTCGCAGATCGCGGGGTCGTCCCAGGACTCGCCGCCGTCGCTGCTGCGGGCGGTCCAGCGCCGCAGGGGGTTCTCGCCCTCGGGGGCCCAGTGGCGACGGGAGTTGTAGTAGATGGTGCCGTCGGAGAGCTCGGCGAGGGTGGCCTCGCCGGTGCCGTTGGCGGGGAAGGGGGCGCTGGTGTGCCAGGACTTGCCGCCGTCGTCGCTGTAGATGGCGTTGGTGTAGTGCCTGGGCCAGAGGGAGCGGT
>CAYPUM010000208.1:0-6944 GCA_964413545.1 uncultured Roseibacillus sp.
GGGTGGGCATCGAGGAGGCCGGCTTCCAGGTCAGGGTCACCGGCGCGGCGCCATCCTGCGACTCGAGTTCCGTGACGATGACCATGTCCTCGGAGTGCGTGAAATGCCGGATCTTCAGCGCCCCCTTGGCGGTTGTGACGGTGCCGGACACCTCCGCATCGTGGTAGGACAAGCGCAGGTCGCAGCCGGCCGGCTTGCCGGCGGGCTTCAGGTAGAACGACCCGATCTGCAGCCGCCCGCGGGTGAAGCCGCTGGTTCCCTGCGTCATGGGCCGATGGGCCTGCACGTCGCCCCGGAAGACCTGCAGCCGCAGGGCGTCCGCTTCGTTCCAGATCATCGACCCGAGCATCCCGTTGCCGGTCCACGGCGCCTCGCGCCAGTTGCGGGGCAGGCGTTTCCAGATCATGTCGTGGCGGGCAAGAAAGGCGGGCCAGTCGATCGCGGGATCGACCGCCGATACCGGCACGATGCAGCATACGCTCAGCATCGCCGTGACTATGGTTCGTTTCATCATCGTTGCTTCTTGTCTTCGGGTTTGGAATCCTCGGCAAAGGCGAGGCCGATGCCGTATTCGGCGCCGACCGGGCGTCTTCCTGTTCTGCGAACCGTCGTCCATCCGTCGAGCTTGATGACGGGATTCTTTTCGTATCGTTTCCACGGGCCGACGAACGGTCCCCAGCCATCGTCCACATCCCGCCGGCTGCCGGTCTTGCCGGCCGAATCCACCGATTGGTGTTCTTGCCGCCCTCTTTCCGATGCTTGGGCGGGCAATCCCGCCGTCCCTATGCACAGGACCGTGAGGAGGTGAATGGTGGAAGGGAAGATGCTGATGTTCATCAGAGCTCGGCGATTGGCGTGTTCAGGGATTGAGTTTGCTGCGCGGGGCCATGGTGAGGGCGATGTTTTCCAGGCTCACCTCACTCTGATCCCGTCAGCGCCATGATCTTCCTGCTCAATTCCAGGTATGCCCTGCTGCTCAGGTGGCCGTTCTTGTCGGTCCACGCCCAGGCCTTGAAGTTCTTGTAGTCCGGCCCTTTGCCCGCCGCCCACTGGGTGTGCAGGTTATGTCCGCCGGGGCCGTGCTTGACGAAGAACAAGTCCGTGTCCGGGTCCTGCTTCATAAGCAGCATGGCCATGGGCAGCTCGATGCCGTGACGCCAGGGGTCGCGGTAGCAGGTCTTCAGATTCTTGCACGGCGTCAAGCGCTCAAGTTTGCCTTTCCCCCAGATGTAGCAGCGCGGGTAGGCCTCCATGGTGGTCGGGATTCCGACCTCCTTCGCGGTTGAGCCGGGGATGGCCGGGTGTTTTTCCTGCATGCCGGCCTTTGCGTTGGTCTCGGGCGAGAAGGCCGCCACCCCGCCGGCGTTGGACTGGCCGGCGATGAGGAAGACCAGGGCGGCACGGTCTGTCTTGCGGCGGCTGTCCTCCGCGGCGGGAGACAGAAGGGAGAGGAGGGACAAAAGGGACAGGAGGGGGATGAGAGTTTTCATCGTTCGGAGAGCCAGCGGGCGGTGCTGTGCAGCTCCTCGTCGCGGAGGGCGCGGTTGTAGAGGAGGACGCCGGCGAGGTCGCCCTTGAAATGGCGGGCTTCCCGGCCGGGTTGGCGGCCGATGAGCAGGGGGCGGTCGTGGGTGAAGGTGGTCAGTTGGCCCTCCGCGTTCTGATAGCTGTAGGTGGCGGGGTGGCCGTCGACGGTGATGGTGATCTTCTCCGTTCCGGTCGCCTTCGGGTCGAAGCGGGCCGTGATCACCGCGAAACGGTTCCGGACGTTCACCCGCGCCTGGCGGTTGACTTGTTGTCTGGCGCTGGCGCCGCGCACCACCGCGCCGACCTTGCCGTCCCCATCGACCTGGAGCCGGTAGTTCATCATGGCATTGCCGAAGGCCGGGCCTGAGGGCGCCGTCGCAGGGGAAGACGACCGCGGACCGGCGGAAGGTTGCGCCGTGTCGGCCGAGAGCGGGTTCAGCTTGCTGCGCGGTGTCATGGCGAAGGCGAACCGTTCGAGCTTCGCGGCGCCGGGCGTGTTGCTCGTGATGTCGATGCGGCGGATGAAGCGCTTTTCGGGCGCCGCGACCGCGACCAGGACCCTTTCGCCGGGCTTGATGGTGACGACATCCTTCTTGGTTTCGCGGTCGTCCCAACTGTCGTGGAAGGTGGTCGCGACCGCGACCTTGGCGGTCTTCGCGCCGCGGTTCGCCAGCAGCAGGCCGGCCTGGTCGAGGACGTCCTTGAAGCCGCCGTAGCGAGCGGTGCTCGGTTCGCGGTACTTGCCCGAGAACTTGCGCCGGTAGGGGCCGTTGAAGGGCTTGGCCTCTTCGAGGGTCGGGATCTTGTTGATGTGGTCGGAGGCGACCAGCGCGAGCGAGTCGGCGGGCAAGCCGTTTGCGGAGCTGAACCCCTTCGTGGGGCGGGAAAGGAAGAGCGACTTTGCGCCATTCTCGCCGTAGGCGAGGGCCACGCTGGCCGCGGGCGCCTCCAGGCGGGCGCAGTCCCAGACGCCGGCGCGGTTCCCGGCAACAGCCTGTTTCATCGCCTCGACCCATGGCGCCGGCGCGTTGGCGAAAGAGTCCAAATCGCCGTCCGCTGGGATGCGAACCGGGCGCCTCGATTTCCTGTCCAGCCTGGCGAGCTGCTCCCGGACATCCAGCGCGACCAGCATCCAGACGTCCCCCGAGGGCTCGGTTACGGACTCGATCTCGTAGTAATCATCCTGGCTGGTGAGCTTCGGGAGCGGCGAAGCGTCATCGAGAAAGAGGTCGACGGCCAGGCGGGCGAAGTGATCGGCGCGGTGCAGGTAGGCGGGGTTGCCGGTCAACTCGTGGGCGGACAGCATCACTTGCATGGCATTGGCGACATTTTCGCCCCAGACGCTCCACTGCACTTCCGGGTTGACGCTCAGGTAGATCTCGGCGGTGTCCAGCACGGCCTTGCGATAGCGTTTTCGAAGGTCCGGCGAGTCGTTGTGCTTCATGCGCTCGTGCAGCATCAGCGCGAAGCCGGCGTAGTCCTTGCGGTCCTGCCAGGGGCCGCCGATGATGTCCAGCCGCTCCGGGTTGTAGCCGCCGGTCGCGCGCAGGTAGCTCTTGACCGGTCCGACCCGTTTGATGTCGAGCAGGTTGTCGGCCAGTTTCAGGTACGCCGCGTCGCACTTGCGGCCGTAGTCGCGCATCTTCCTCGCCAGCGCCGGCTCCTTCGCCTCGATCCGGCCGGCCCAGTCGTCGAGCCGGTTCGCCGCGATCACGTACCCCAGGTACCAGGCCCACTCCTTGTAGTTTGAGCACGGCGCGAGGTGGCCGTTCTCGTCGCGCAGGCTTTCCCAACGTTTGAGAACCGTCTCGATCGCCCGCACGTATTCCGGGTCGGGCTCGGCGAGGTAGGCCTGGACCCAGGTGGCGATCATTGCCGAGCCGGGCCAGGGGAACTCCATCCCGGCGGCCGGGCCGTGGCGGTGGGAATGCGCGTGCCGGTTGAAGTCGCCGGTCTTCTTGTCGCGGATGTAGTGATCCCACAGCCCCATGGCGTACTTCTGCAGGGCTTCCTGGTTGAGGTCCCAGTAGGGCCAGACGTGATTGAATTCGAAGATGCCGCCGCCGCCTTCCTTGTCGACGTTCCAAGAGGTGTGCGAGCCCCACGGGTAGAGCCCGATCGGTGACTGTGCGTTTGCCATCCACCACGAGGCAGTGCGGTCGGCCTCCGTGGCGTATCGCTTGTCGCCGGTGAGCTCAGTCAGCCGGTGCATGAGCTTCAGGAGCGTCAGTTGGTCCAGCGGGTCGGCGTTGCCGTAGTTGCGGTCCGACCCGCGCAGTTCGCGATCGCGTTCCCATCCCGGCATGAACGGCTTGCGCTTCACGTGGGCGAACGGCGGGGAGATCTTCCCGCCCGTCTTGCGGTCCATCCCGGTCACGAACAGCGGGGTGTGCTTCTTGCCGTAGACGTCCCGCCCGTGCGCGATCATGTAGTCGGCGTAGGCCCGGGCGATGGCGGTGTAGTCGCCGGAAGCCCGGGTGGTGCGCCAGGCATCGAGGCCGGGCCCGCCCAAGGGCGCCGCGGTGAGGGGGCCGGCGATGAGGACGGAGAGGGGAAGGAGGGTGCTCTGGAGGGAAGTCATGCGGTTGCCGGTTGCCGGTTGTTGGTTGCCGGTTGCGAACTGCACCGGGATGCGGGACTTGTCCGCCCCGGCCCCGGCGACGGCGGATGCAGGATGGGCTCCCCGGGGAGTCTAGGAAGGAGAGGCATGGCCGCAATGTCCGTTTTGCGCAGGATGGCGCCGCTTTGCGAACTGTGAGCGATTCGAAACGGGATTGAGTTGTCCTCCGGGATACAGCGCGGAAACGGACGAATTTTCATCCGGCTGTCCCGACCGGGATTCCGGACTGGCACGGGCTCAACAGTGGATCTATGCTATTGCCATGGAGGATTTGGTTCTGACCCTCCCGGGGGATGGTTCGGCTTCAGCCCGGCTTCCGTGCGCCGGACTCGAGTGCGATTTGACGAGACGCGTGGCGGCAGGATTGTTCCGCCACGACATCGTCGGGGAGGCAGCCGCAAGCCGGCTTGCCGGTTTGGAGAATCGGAATCCTTGACGCTGCAAGTCCCGGCAGCTCAAATTCGTACTGTTTGCATGGAATCCTCCCCACCGTCAGTCTGCTCCAACGGCAATCCCGATCCGTTGCCGGCCGCCGGGCCGATGGGTCCAGGTGCGCTCGACATGACTGACTTCGATCCCGGGTTCGTCGACGAATTGGTGAGCCGGGAAGGCCGCGGCGCCGAAGCCGTGATCCCGATCCTCCAGGGCTTGCAGGACCACTACCGCTACCTGCCCGAACCCGCGTTGCGTCGGGTGTGCGAATTGACCGACATCACGCCCGCGGCAATCATGGGCGTATCGACCTTCTACACGCGTTTCCGGCATCAACCGGTGGGTCGTTACATGCTCCGCACCTGCCACGGCACGGCCTGCCACGTGAAGGGGATCGGCCTGGTGGAAGATGCCCTCCGCCGGCACCTCGCGATTCCCGAGGACGGGGATACCGACCCGCAGGGCCGCTTCACCATCGAGCGCGTCGCCTGTCTGGGCTGTTGTACGCTCGCGCCGGCGGTGCAGATCGAGCATCACACCTACGGCTACACCACCGCGGGCGGAGTGAAGGGTTTGATCAGCGATTTCGAACGTGTCGCCCAAACCGCCCCGCCCAACGATGGCCGGCATGGCGACAGCGCCCTCGACCGCTACACCGCGGCATGCGACCTGCATGCACGCAAACAAGCAGCCCGGAAAGAGGGCCGCGATGACGGCCACGGTGAAATCCGCATCGGGCTCGGCTCGTGCTGCATCGCCAAGGGGAGCGGCCGGATCTACGATGCCCTCTCGGCGGCCGTCGAGAAAACCGGTGCCGCCGTGACCATCAAACCGGTCGGTTGCGTGGGCATGTGCCATCGCACGCCCATGGTGGAGGTCTCGATGAACGGCGCCTCCCCGGCCTTCTACGACGGGCTTTCCCCCGCGTCGGCCCGCGACCTCCTCGAACGCCATGTCAAGCCACGCAGTCTCCTGAGGCGCGCCCGCCGATTCGTGTCGCGCGCGTTCGACCAGCTGCTTCTTGACGGCTCGGCGCCTTCCATCTCCCGCCATGCCATGGATGTAAGGGGACCGCAAGTCAGCGCGTTTCTCGGCCCGCAGAAACACATCGCTACCGAACACTACGGGCACATCGCTCCGCTCGACCTCGATGAATACCTCGCCAACGACGGTTTCGCGGCCCTGAGCAAGGCACTGGGTTCCAGCGTTTCCGGCGGAGGCGCGGACTCCATCATCGCCACCATCGAGGCCAGCGGCCTCCGTGGCCGGGGCGGCGCGGGCTTCCCAACCGCCCGGAAATGGCGGGTTGCCCGCGGCGCGGCGGGTGACACGAAATACGTCATCTGCAACGGTGACGAGGGCGACCCGGGCGCCTTCATGGACCGCATGTTGATCGAGTCGTTTCCCTACCGCGTGATCGAGGGCATGATGATCGCCGGGCTTGCGATCGGAGCGCACCAGGGCATCTTCTACATTCGCCACGAGTATCCTCTTGCGGTGCGCAGGGTCACGGAGGCGATCGCGCACTGCCGGGCCCGGGGCATCCTCGGCAGCGACGTGATGGGCAGCGGGTTCGCCTTTGACGCCGAGGTCCGCGCGGGCGCCGGCGCCTTCGTCTGCGGGGAGGAGACGGCTCTGATCGCTTCCCTCGAAGGCGAGCGCGGCATACCACGGCTGCGACCGCCCTACCCGGCCGAGTCCGGTCTGTGGGGACGCCCCACCCTGGTCAACAACGTCGAAACCTTGGCCCTCGTCCCTTGGATCATGCGCCACGGAGCCGGGAAGTTCGCGTCGATCGGCACCGCCTCAAGCAAGGGCACCAAGGTGTTCGCCCTGGCCGGGAAAGTCCGGCGGGGCGGGCTCATCGAAGTGCCCATGGGCACGACCATCCGGCAGGTCGTCGAGGAAATCGGCGGCGGAGTGGCGCCGGGACGCACCTTCAAGGCCGTCCAGGTGGGCGGCCCATCCGGCGGATGCGTGCCGGCCGAACTCGCGGATACCCCAATCGACTACGACGCCCTCTCCGAGATCGGCGCCATCATGGGTTCGGGAGGCCTCGTGGTCCTCGACGACACCGATTGCATGGTCGACATCGCTCGCTATTTCCTGCAGTTCACCCAGGCCGAGTCCTGCGGCAAGTGCACCTTCTGCCGCATCGGCACCCGGCGGATGCTCGAAATGCTCGATCGCTTGTGCGCCGGCAGGGGCAAGCCGCGCGATCTCGACGAACTGGAGAACCTCGCCGGCCAGATCATCGGGGGTAGCTTGTGCAGCCTCGGTACCACCGCCCCCAATCCGGTGCTGACGACCCTGCGCTACTTCCGCCACGAATACGAAGCGCACCTGGCCGGCCGCTGTCCGGCGG
>CAYPUM010000209.1:0-6939 GCA_964413545.1 uncultured Roseibacillus sp.
GGTGGTCATACAGTACGGCGCCCGGCGGTCGCCGGGAGGCTGCCCCAGTCCGCGGAATCCTTCCTTGGAGAGTCCCAGCCGTTTCCGGAGGGGAGCCAGAGTCTCGTCGAACAGGTCGAGATCGAAGCGGTCGTGGCCCGCCTCCACCGGGGTGTGCGTCGTGAAGACCGTCTGCCCCCGGACGCGGCGCTCCGCCTCCTCGACATCCACCTGGTTCTCCTCCATTTCCTCCCGCACTCTCTCGAGGATGGCGAAGGCGCTGTGGCCTTCGTTCAGGTGCATCACGGAGGGGCGGAATCCCAGGAGCCGGAGCGCGCGCATGCCGCCGATCCCGAGCACCGCTTCCTGGCGGATCCGCACGCCGGGGTCCGCGTCATAGAGCCGATCCGTCAAATCGCGGTCCTCGTCCGGATTGCGGTCGATGTCACAGTCCAGCAGAATCAGCGAGCACCGTCCGACATCCGCCTGCCAGATGCAGGCGGACACCGACCTTCCGCCGATTTCCACCTCGACCACGGCGGACCCTCCGTCGGCGGTGGTGGCCCGTTGAAGCGGCAGTTGCGCGACGTCGGTTTCGTCATGGCTCTCCTGTTGCGCGCCGTCCTCATCGAGGTGCTGGGTGAAGTACCCGCGCGCATAGAACAACCCCACTCCGATCAAGGGGATTCCGAAATCCGAAGCGGTCGCAAGGTGGTCTCCGGCGAGGATGCCGAGCCCCCCGGAGTAAATCGGCAGAGATTCGTGCAGGCCGAACTCGGCGGAGAAATAGGCGACCGGTCGCTCCTGCAACGGCCCTGCATAGAGGCGTCCCCAGGTTCCGGTGTCACTCGCGTAACTCTCCAAACTGTGAAAGGCCTGGTTGATCCTCGCCTCCAGCGCCTGGTCCTTGACGGCCCGGGAGACCTTTTCGTCCGGGATTCCGGCAAGAAAGGCGACCGGGTTGTGTTGGACGCGCCGCCACCGCTCGGGGTCGATGTCGCGGAAGAGCGCCACCAACCCGGGCTGCCACGTCCACCAAAGGTTTCTGGATAATTCTCGAAGCCGTTCGACAACCTGCATTCGGCCACCCTACTGGAGGCCGGGGAATTCTGCTATCAGCGATGCTCGTAATTGCTGGTTCGAGATCCGCTTTGCCGGATGAGTCGATCCCCTGAGGGGCCGCGCGCGGAAGCCCGTACGCTTTCTCTGCGAATTCTCCCGATGGCCCGCCGGGCGGCCGCTCGATAGATTCCCGCTTCCTTCGATGCGAAATCAAGAACAAATGAAACAGACAGCAGAGCAAAGAAGAACACGGATCGGCGCCCTTTGCGCCGCAGTCGCAGTATTGTCCGCGTCCCCCCTGCAGGAACTCGGCGCCGACGAAGAGTATGAATGGGACCCGGCATGGGGCCTCCACGAGGAAGAATGGTACGATCCCTCGGACTGGTTCAATGACGATGGCGCCGTGGACGTCGAGGAACTCGATGACGCCTGGGGCTACGATTACGACTATTACGGCGACGACTTCTGGGCCTCGCCGGATTACTACTACGTCTACGCGTATGATCCCGCCGCCTTCGCCCCGGATTACAGCGCCGTCTATTACCAGTGGGTCCCGGATGAGGAAACGTGGGACGAAGTCGAGGGGGACGAGGAAGCGTCCAAGAAAGCCGCCGCGGACGCCAAGAAAAAGCAAGGGGACAATAAGAGCCAGGACCGCATCAAAAAGGAGGACGTCGTCACCATGCGGGGCACCATCAAGGGGATGACGGAACTGAAACCGGAAGGCGCTGACAAGCCTCACCAATTCGTCATCCTCGACGCCGCAAAGGGACAACACGTCCTGGTCGACCTGGGAGGAGAGAAGCTGCCGGAAAAAATCAAGCTCGAGGAGGGCCGGAAGATCCAGGTGCGCGGCCCGCGCGCCAAGGTGAACGGCAGGTATCTGCTCATCGCCCAGCAAGTGAGCCAGATCGACGGGACGAAGTAAGGAAGTTCCCGCGACTCATTGATGAAGGAGGTCGGTGGGCGGCGCTTTGTGGCCTCATGAAGCCCTGCCGGCCTCCGACTTTGTTCGGGGAGCATGAATCCAGACCGGAAGGTCTTTTTCGTGCAGAACGCCGGACGGGCTTGATGGCAGGATGCGAATTGCATGCCCGTCTCCAGCCGCGGGCATCGCTTATCCTGGTTCGGGGTCGGTTGGCGCAAAAATTGCGGTGTATGGAGGACATGCTCGTCGCGCACCCTCATTGCCGTTTCACCGCAGATCCCGGCCGCCACTCGATTTCCGGCGCTGTTCTTATTCTGCTTTGCGGACTGATCGTCTCGGGATGCCTGGTCGGACCGGACTACATCGAACCTGAGACGGATCCGCCGACCGCCTGGGGAACGGATGCGGCCCGGTCCTCGGCCCGCCTGAGTTCGCAAGCGACTCCGGATCCGAAGTGGTGGAAGGCTCTTGGGGACGCGGACCTCGAGCGGGTGGTGCGACTTGCGGTTCGACGCAATTCCGACCTTGAACAGGCGCGCCAGCGGGCACGAAAGGCCCGCAGCCTCGTCGGCGTGGCGGAATCCCGCCTCCTGCCGACGGTGAGCGCGAACGGAGCCTATAACCAGGTTCGGATCAGCGAGAACTTTCCGGTCCTCGACCGGTTTTTCGGGCGCGGCCAGGTCAGCCCCGAGCAGGAACTTTACTCCGCGACCTTCGATGCCGGATGGGAGATCGACATTTTCGGCGGAGCCCGACGGAGGGTCCAGGCGGCAGCCGGCCGGGCGGAGGCCGCCGAGGCGGGCCGGCGGCATGTCCTGCTGACGGTGGTGGCCGAGTCGGCGCGAAACTATGTCAGCCTGCGGCAGAGCCAGGAAGAAGCCGCGGCGCTCGAGCGCAGCATCGCCCTCCAGGAGGACACCGTGGCGCTGGCACGCGATCAGGACGAATCGGGAGTGGGGACGCGACTCGCTGTGGAACGGTCGCTGGCGCAACTCCGGGCTCTCGAAGCCCAACTTCCCCCGGTCCTGGCCCGCGAAGCGGCCGCCGCCTACCGCCTTGCCGTCCTGACCGGCCGTCAGCCTGACGCCGTCCATCGGGAGCTCGCCCGACGCAAGCCGCTGCCCTCTCCCCCGGATCTTGTTCCCACCGGGCTGCCCGGCACGATGTTGAAACGGCGTCCCGATGTGGCTCGTGCCGAGCGGCTTCTTCAAGCGGCCACGGCGGAGGTGGGCGTGAACGTGGCCCGCCTCTATCCGCGGTTTTCTCTGACGGGCGCGGCGGGATCTCAGGCGGCCTCGTTCACGCAGCTTCACGCGACGGAAAGCGGCACCTGGATGATCGCACCCGGCATTCGGTGGGCGGCTTTCCAAGGCGGGAGGATCCGCGCCGCCATCGATGCCGCGGAAGCCGGACGCAGGGAGGCCCTCGCGGCGTATCGGTCGGCTATCCGGGAGTCCGTGGCCGAGGCGGAAGGGGCGTTGACCCGCTATGCAAGGGCCTTCCAATCCAGAAACAAGACCGCCGGGTCCCTCCGGCACCTGGAACAGGCCGTCCAGTTGGCGCGCGACGCCCATGATGCCGGCGTCGTGTCGTTCCTTGAGGTCCTGGAAGCCCAGCGGCGTCTCGCAGAAACCCGGCAGCAACTGGCGGCGGCGCGGGCCGAAGTGCTGATTGCGCTGGCGTCGCTGAACAAGACCCTGGGCGGCGGATGGCCCCTGAAAGCCTCGTCCGGGTAGAACTGGAGAACGCACCCTGAAGATGGCCAACGAATCCTCCCAGAAACGCTCCTGGCTTCGCAAGAGTTTCCGAGCCGTGGCGGCACTCCTGGTGGTGTTGATCGTGCTGGCTTGGCAGGCCGATCTGTTTTCCCGCAAGCTGACCGCCGGCGAGGTCGACGACAACCGGTCGACGGCCGATCCGAATCGGGTCGTGAAAGCGCGGTGGGATTCCGTGCCCCGACGACGGTTGCTTGTCGGGGCCGTCGCGCCCCGGGCCCGGATCGAATTATCGGCACGCATCTCGGGACAAATCCGCGAGATGCTCGTCGAAGAGGGAAGCCGCGTCGCCAGGGGCGACCCCGTTGCGGTGCTGGACCAGAGCGTCCCGAAGGCCGCGCGGGACGAAGCGGCGGCGGCCCTGGCCATGGCCGAGGCCGAGCCTCTTGGCGCCAACCGCCTGCTGGAGCACATCCGGCAGGCCGTCGAAGCGCGCGCCATGCCACAGACGGAATTGGTGGATGCCGAGCGCTCGCGGGATGCCGCCTCCCGGGCGGTCGAGCGCGCCCGGGCTGCCCTCCAAGCCGCGGAAGCCCGGCTCGGTTTCGCGCGGATTGAAAGCCCGGCGGACGGGGTGGTTCTCGAAACCCTGAAAGACTCCGGAGATCAGGTGCTGCCCGGGCGGCCCGTGCTTGTGATGTACGACCCCCAGCAACTGGAGGCCGTGGTCAGCGTCCCCGAATCGCTGGCCTCCCATTTCGAGCAGGGCGCCGAGGCGACCTGCTGGATCGAGGCGCTCGGACTGGAAACGGAAGCCACGGTGCGCGTCCTGGTCCCCGGCGCCGATCCCGCCTCGCGCACCGTGCTGGCCAAGTTGGAGGCCGACCTGCCGAAGCGCGCGGTCCCCGGCATGTACGCGCAAGTCGCGGTCGATGCGGAGCCGGACAACGCGGTTCTGGTTCCCCGGTCCGCGGTGGAGCGCGTCCGACAGTTGGACTTCGTGCGCGTGGTCGGCGAGGACAATCGCGTCAGTCGCCGCATCGTCCGGTTGGGAAGATCCCTCGGCGAGGACGTGATCGTGCTGGCCGGTCTTCGGGCCTCCGAGCGGGTCATCCGACAGGCCTCTCCGGATGAGGAAGCCGTGACGCCCTCGGCCTCCTCTCCCGCACCGGTCCAATGAGCGACAACCACAACGAAAACGGCTTTCTCGTCAACTGGCTGCGCTCGGGGCTGGCGGCCATGGCCATCATGCTCGCCCTGGCCGGGGGTGGGGCGGCCTTGATGTTCACCCCGCGCGAAGAGGAACCGCAGATTGACGTGCCGTTGATCGACGTCTTCGTGCGAGCGCCGGGGCTGTCGGCGGCCGAGGTCGAGCGGCGCATCGTCTGGCCCATGGAACAAACCCTCTTCGGAACCCGGGGGGTGGAATACGTCTATTCCTCCTCCTTCCAGGACGGCGCGATCATCACGGCCCGCTTCTACGTCGGAGAGACGCCGGTGGACAGCGAGGTGCATGTCCGCAATCGCCTCGAGCGCAACCGGCACCGGTATTCGCCCGAAATGGCGGACTACCAGATCCGGCCCGTCTACGTGGATGATGTGCCGTTCATGACCCTGACGCTCCACAGCCCGTCGGTCGACGATGCCCGCCTGCTGAGCCTGGCGGAGGAATACCTGTTCGAGCTGACCCAGATCGAGGGCGTTGGCTTGATCTTCATCGCCGGCGGCCGGAACGAAGCGATCGGGATCGAGTTGGATCCGCAACGCATGGCCGCCCACGGCGTGGCCCTCGACGAACTGCAGCGCCGGATTGCCGGGGCGAACGTCCGCCTCTCGGCCGGCCAATTGACGCGGCGCGACGGCACCTCCCGCCTCGATGTGGGACGGCCCCTCGGCGGTGTGGAGGACCTGCGCCGCCTGGTCGTCGCCACCGCTCCGGAAGGCGAACCGGTCCTCCTGGCCGATGTGGCCCGGGTGAGGGAACGCATTTTCGATCCCGAGCATTACGTTGGCTTTGCACCCGGTCCGACCGCCGGCTCGTCGGACGCGGCGCGTTTTCAGGATGTGGGCGAGCGAGGCGCGGTGACTCTTGCGCTGTCGAAGCGTCCCGGCGCCAACGCCGTCGCGGTGAGCGCCCAAATTCGCGAGAAACTGGATGAACTCGAGCCCTTCCTCGCCTCGGAGGACGTGAATCTCACCGTGACGCGCGATTACGGGCAGTCCGCCAACGCCGCGGTCAACTGGTTGGTGTTTTCGCTGCTCGGCGCCTCGATCGTGGTGATGGCCGTTCTGGCCGCCTCCCTTGGCATGCGTGAAGCCCTGATCGTTGCGGTCAGCGTGCCCACCACCTTTGCCATCGCCCTGCTGGTCAATTACCTCGCCGGCTTTTCCCTGAACCGGGTGACGCTGTTTGCGTTGATTGTGGCTCTCGGGCTGATCGTCGACGATTCGATCGTCAGCATTGATAACATCCATCGTTATCTGCACACTCCGGCCGGGGGCCGGCGCAGCCGCCTCGGCAAGATCGCGGCGGCGGTCAGGGAGGTCTTTCCCCCCATGGTTTTGACCAGCCTGGTGGTGGTGGTGGCCTTTCTGCCTCTGGCGTTTGTCACCGGCTTGATGGGACCCTACATGGCTCCGATGGCCTTGACGGTGCCGGTTGCGATGATGACGAGCACGGTGGTGGCGACCTTGATCGTCCCCTGGCTGGCAAAGCTGATCCTGCGCAATCCCGCGGGGGCGGAGACATCGGAGTCGTCGGAGGGGCCGGGGACCGCCGGCTCCGAGTCCGCAGAACGAAGCGGCGTGGAGCAGTCCGCGCGATACCGGATGTATTCCCGCGTGGTGTCGCCTCTGCTCGATCGGCGGAGGCGGGCTTATCTGTTTCTCGGCACGCTGGTCGTTTTGTTCGTCGGCGCCGCGGCGATGCCGTTCCTGCAACTCATCCCGCTCAAGCTGCTGCCCTACGACGATGCCGAGAAGCTCCAGGTGGTCGTCGACCAGCCCGAGGGCGCCAGCGTCGAAAACACGGCCGCCCTCAACCAGGAACTGGCCGCCGTCGCGCTCCGACAGAACGAGGTCCGGGACGTCACCGCTTACGCCGGCGTCGCCAGCCCCGTGGATTTCAACGGTCTTGTCCGAGGATACTACCTGCGGCGGGGTCCACACATCGGAGATCTCCGCGCTCGAATCATCTCGCGGACCCGGAGGAAGCTTCTCCCAGTCCGAACGCGAGCAGATCAACCTCGCCGTCTC
>CAYPUM010000210.1:0-1197 GCA_964413545.1 uncultured Roseibacillus sp.
TTTCCGGGACGCCGGTTTCGGATCGGGCGCAGCGGGACGGGGTCGTCCCGGAAGGCCTCCATGACGTCACGGACGTATGCGGGTTCGACGATCTGTCCGAACCGCTTGGCGAGGATCCTTGCGACGGCGGCCCGGGCTTCGCGCCGGGAGAGGGGGTCCGGGCGACCCAAACCGTCGAACAGGAGGAAGGCCGTGGTGGGTGGATCGCCGACCGGCACGCAGTAGGCCGGGTTCTCGACCACCCGCACGCCGTAGCGCTCATAGAAGCGGATGCGCTTCCGGGCCGCCTGGAGCTGGGCGGGATCCGGAGTGAGGGCGGGGTCGTCGGGCTGGACCTCCATGAAGAGGGCCCGCGCCCGGCAGTTGCGGCTGAACTCGCGCACCGCTTCATAGAGGGCGCCGCCCAATCCATGGCCGCGAACGCCCGGACGCGTCGCCATGAAGTCGAGAAAGACGACTTCGAGGTCGGGGAAATGCATGACGAGGGCGAAGGCGTCAACCCGTCCCTGGGCGCCCTCCGCGATGAGGAGCACGGTGCGGTAGCCGTGTTGCATGGGATCGCGCAGCAGCGAGGGAATCTCATCCGCATAGTCCGCGAGCCTTGGGAAGCTGCCCACGAAGAGCTCCCGGACCTGGGCCATGCGGTCGCGCGACAAGAGGGATGCGGTGCCGTGAATGGCGCGGATGCGGATCATGGGAGAAACGTTTCGTTTGTGGATTGCGGAGTCAACCACGACCTTGGGAGCCCGGCCCGCAGAACGCCAAACTCAGCGGCGGTACTCCGTCCGCTGAAGTGACTGTTTGGCTTCCGTCTTTCTTCCTCTTCTCGTTGTCGTTGTCGTAATCGTGATCGTAATCGATCCAGCTCCGATGTCCTGTCACTCCTCTCCGACTACGACTACGGCAACCGTTCGGCTCCTGCCTCACTGACAACGACAACGAACGGGGATCATTCGCGCCATCAGGCGCTCATTCTCTCTCCGGGCCAACAGGGGCCTTGGCGGTTCATCTGCGTTTCAGTGCTCTTGCTCTTCGGGGGGCGGAAAGGGCTTTCCGTCCTGTTGGTCTGTCGCCGCTTCGTCACTTTCCTTCGGCGTTGACGGCGGGACGGACAGGCTTGGCTGTCTGGCCGCCTTGAGAACTCGTTCGTCGAGCGACGGTTCGGAGGCGGATGGCGGATGCCGGTCAGCGGTGGCG
>CAYPUM010000210.1:1297-6922 GCA_964413545.1 uncultured Roseibacillus sp.
TGGCGGATGCCGGTCAGCGGTGGCGCCTGCCGGGAGATTGATATCGGCCTGACAGGGAGCGGCGGATCTGTCTATGTGGCGGGGGGCATGAAGATTCGGCGGTCATTTTTGAGAATATTCACGGGCTCGGACCTGGCGCGGCGGCGGCTGCCGTTGTTGGAGGCGGACTCCGGGCGGGCGGGGCCGGCGGTCTGGCTGACGGCCTGTGCGCACGGGGATGAGATCGGCGGCATGGTGGTGATCCACGAAGTGTTCCGGGCCCTGGCGAAGGAACGGCTGCGTTGCGGAGTTCTGAAGGGATTGCCGCTGATGAATCCGATCGGTTTCGACTCCTGCTCGCGGCACATCCCGGTCAGCGAGGAGGATCTGAATCGGTCGTTTCCGGGGGACGCGGGCGGGTCGCTGGCACAGCGCATGGCGGCGCGGATCTTCGCGGCCTTGATCGACTCGAACCCCGACGTGGTGCTCGATCTGCACAACGACTGGACGCGGTCGATTCCCTACGTGGTGCTGGACGCGGTGCCGGGATCGCCGGCTCTCGATCGCGCGGCGTCATTGGCGGAAGCGACGGGATTTCCCGTGGTGGTGGAGAGCGATTCGATGCGGCACACCCTTTCCCACAACCTGCTGAACCGCGGGACGGCGGCCCTCACGATAGAGCTCGGGGAGTCCAAGGTGGTGAACGAGGAGAACGTGGCGCTGGGGGCGGCGGCGGTCTGGACGGTTTTGCGGGTCCTCGGCATGGTGGAGGGGACGGGGCCCGCAGGGCCGCCCTTCCCGGCGGTGGTGCCACCCGGCCAGCTCCGTTACTCGGACCGTCCCTTGTGCGCGACGAGCGGGATCCTGCGCTTCCTGGTCAAGCCGGGGGACCTCGTCGACGAGGGGCGGAAACTGGCGGTGGTGGACGACGCCTTCGGGAGGCGGTGCGAGGTCATCCGCGCCGAGGCTCCGGCGTTGGTGCTGGGAGTGGCCGATTCCTCGGTGGCCTACCCGGGGGCGCCGGTGACGGCCCTGGGGTTTTTGCCGTGAGGGCTACGTGTTGCGGGGTTCGTCCGCGCCGCGATCGGTCGCGAGCTTTCCGGTGCGGTGGGGAGGAAGGCGGCCGTGCCGCTTGACGTCGCCGTGCAGTTTCCGGGAGTAATCCTTGAGTTGGTCGCGCATCTCCCGGAACGCATCCCGAACCGTCAGGAAGATGTCGGCCAGGCGATGTGCAGGGGCTTGCTCATGAGGGGTTGAGTTGTCCGGACCGCCGAAGCCGTTGCTCAGCGGCTTGAAGGATCAGGCGCAGCATGGCGGGATAGTCGTGCCCGGCGAGGGCCGCCATCTTGGCGAGATGCCCGTCCCAGCACCAGCCCGGATTGGGGTTCACTTCGAGCAAGCGGGGGGTTTCGTTCTCATCGAGCCGCCAGTCGAAGCGGGCGTAGTCCCGGCATTCGAGCCGGTCGAAGAGCCGCAGGCAGCAGGCGATCAGGTAGCCCTCGGTGTCCTCCGGAAGGTTGGCCGGAACGGAGCGGAGGTGTTTCCAGTAGGGCGAGTCCGGATCCCATTTCGCCTCGTATCCGCAGATGTTCGGCAAGCCGGGGGGCAGGCCGGAATAGTCCTCCTCGATGACAGGAAGAGCGAGATAGGCGTCGGGAGGATTGCCGATAATCCCGACGCTGACATCCTTGCCCGAAAGGAACTGCTCGATCAGGACCGGCTTGTTGTATCCGAAGCGGCCGCGGGTCTCCACGATCGCCGCTTCCAGCGCCCCGAGATCGTCGCAGACGCTCCGTTGCGTGATGCCGAAACTGGAATCCCCGTAGTTGGGTTTCACGATCACGGGGAACGGCACCGGCAGCTCGAGGAAGGTGGTATCGTCGGGCTTGACGACGAACGCCTCCGGCACCGGGATGTCCAGTTCGCTCGCCACACCGCGCACCAGCGACTTGTCGTAGCAGCAGGCAAGGCACTGGGGGTTGCCGCCGGTGTATGGAATCCCGAGAACCTCGAGGAGGGCCGGGACGTGGAGTTCCCGGGTGGCGAGGTTGCCGAAGCCCTCGTCACAGAGGTTGAACACGAAGTCGCACCCGGACCGCAGGCGGCGCAGTTCGGAAAGCAGGGTGTCATGGTTGTCGAGGAAGTCGAAGCGGTAGCCCGGCAGGGCGTCCAGCGCCTCGCGGAGTTGCCGGATGGTTTCAAAATCGGCCTCATTGAAGGAGCCGTTGAGCTTCACGACGTCGTTCTTGCGGGGGTCGCCCATGGTCACCACGACGCGGAGCATGGTCTTCCTGGCGGAACGCCCCGCCATGGTGCTCATGGTCTTCCGGGGACGCGCGGTGTAGACCAGCCGCCGGCCCATCATGCCGAGGTCCTGGTTCCGGCGACTCCTCGTGACGATGGGCTCGCTCGTCTCGATCTCCCGGAACCCGGCTTCCCGCAGGAGGGCCTCCATCTCTGCGGGGCCGTAAAGGCGTTCCGCGTAGAACTGGTCGCTCACCACGCCTTTCCGGGCATGGGTGATGACCTCGCGTGAAATCAGGCGTTCGCCGTCCCGCGAGAGGCTCCGTTCGCGGCAGACGAACCAGTTCCGGTCGATCCACTCCCAGCTCCGAGGCTCGAAATGGACGCGCATCCAGTCGCCGTCGGTGAGGTCGAGCATGACGCGTCCGGAAGGCTTCAAGACGCGGTGGATCTCCGCCAGCACCGCGAGGTCGTCGCGGCGCGACTCGAAGTAGCCGAAGCTGTTGCCAAGGACGAGGACGTGGTCGAAGCGATCGGTCTCGAACCGCGGCCGCCGGGCGTCGCCCTCCCGGAACGCCACCGTGAGGTCCTCGCGCTTTGCAGCCTGGCGGGCGCGAGTGATCAGGTAGTGCGAGCGGTCCATGCCCGTCACGTTCACGAAGCCGCGGCGGGCGAGGCCGAGCGAATGACGTCCCTGACCGCAGCAGAGATCGAGGATCTCGTCCTCCGGCGCCGGATCGAGGGTGGCCATCACATGGTCCAGTTCGTCGTCGGTGAGGGCGGCATCCTCGACGACGTCCCCGTCGGTTCGAAGGTAGTGGGCATTGAAGAGGTGCCGCCACCAGTCGGCTCTGACGTAGGACTCGAGATCCTCGACGGGACCGAGGACTTCGGTGGTCTTTCTTCCGCGCGGGGCGGGCCGGATCCTCGCCCGCGGGGTTGTCCCGGGGTTTGTCTTCGCGGTTGTGGCCGGAGCGGATTCCGGCGGGTGCATGCTCATCGGACTTGGTTGCTGAGGGGACGCTGTGGACGCCGTGGCGCCTTTGCGGTCAGGCGGCCGCCTTTGGTGTGGACTCGCCGGGAGGCATTGGGGTGGCAAGGAGGTCATGCAAGGCAAGGCTGGCCTCGGCCTCCGAGACCATGGATCGGAGTTCAGAGGAGCGTTCCCGCAGGATGCGCTCTCCGCTCCGGGCGAGCGCCACCGAGAGGAGAAAAAGGAGCGAGATCGCGAGGTCTCGCGCCTGGGCGTAGATCGGCGAGGGCAACGCCGCCTGGGATTGAGTTCCGAGGAAGGTCGTAATGCGCACCGCGAGGTCGAGCGGAAGGCGGAAGTCGAACTCGGACCTGCGCGAACCTTCGCGCCACCACGATTCGAGGTCGTCGGAGGCGTCGGAAATGATGGACTGGAGCTGAAGAAGCGCAGCCAGATTGCGCGTATTTCTCGGCGCCCCGGTCACCCTCGGCGATGAGCCGCCATCACGGGTATCGACCGTAGCGGACAATTCCGCGAGTTCGGCGATCCGTTCCCGGATGAGCCGGAGCAGCGCCATGCTGAGTTCGCTGCTGGAGGACGAGGGCGGGGCGCCCTCAGGAAGCGGATTGGAGGATTGCATTTGCGTCAGATCAGTTGTTCGAGCCGCGTCGTTGCTGGAAGCGTGCCAAGTGCCGCATCCTGGTCAAACCTCTGAACAGGAGTTCCTTACGACAAGAGAGCGCCCTTCGGAGGGCGGCCCCGGCAAGAGAATTCGTTCACCGAACAGACGGACTGTAAGCTGACTGAACAGCAGTGAGACCTTACAGGCGGGAGGACGACCCGGAGCGAACTGTCGCTCAAGGCGACTCTACAGACTTGCTTGCTTGAAAAGATCGATGGCGAGATTATCGGTGAAGAGATCCCGCACAGGGTGGCGGGAAACCTGCCGGTCATGACCGCGACTTGTCACTACTTTTGGTGCGGAGTGTGGCTGATGGCCGGGGCGGTGCTGTTCGCGGCGCCGGGCGCCGGGGTGCCGGTCCCGCCGATCGAGTCGAACGGATGGTCTCGTCTGCCGAAGTCGGCGGAAGTGGACCGGTTTCTGGGAGAGCTGGCGGCGGGATCCGAGAAGGCGCGGCTGGTTCGGATCGGCCGATCGGCGGGCGACCGGCCGCTCCATGCACTGCTCATTTCGCGGCGCCGGGATTTTCGAGCCACCGGGATGTTTTCGCCGGAGCGGCTGGTGGTGCTGCTCATCGGCGGCCAGCACGGCACCGAACCGTCCGGGGCCGAGGCGCTCCAGCGGGCGGCGGTCGAGTTGATTGCCGGCCGGCTGAGTCATCATCTGGAGCGGATGGACTTCGTGTTGGCAGTCAACGCCAATCCGGACGGACGCGACCTTGGCAGGCGGGTGAATGCCGCCGGAGTGAACCTCAGCACCGATTTCGCGGTGGTCAGCCAACCCGAGACCCGGGCGCTGCTGGGATGCATGCGGCGGTATGCGCCTCACATTCTCCTCGACCTCCACGAGTCCGCGGTGTTGAAGAAGCGCAGCCTCGGCGCGCAGGGCTATCTGACAGACCACGAGGCACAGTTTGAGGTTTCGAACAACCCCGACATCCATCCGGCGTTGTTGGGACTCGGCCGGGAGACGCTGCTGCCGGCGATGATCGCCGCCGTCAATGCCCGCGGGTTGCGGTGCCGCCACTACGTAGGTGAAATTACCGACATCAACCAACCGGTCACCCACGGCGGTTTGTCGATCCGCAACATCCGCAACTACGCCGGCATGCGCGGGACGCTTGGCGTGCTGGTCGAGAACCGGCTCGATCCGCCCGGCGACTGGCCGACGGAACGCAACCTGAAGGTGCGGGTCGCGAAGCAGGGGTTGTGCCTGCTGGCGTTTCTGGAAGCCTGCGAGGCGGCCAGGCCGCAGATCCTCGCCGCGACCGAGGCGGCGCGGCGCGGCGGCCGGGAGGACATCCGCGAGCAGGGCCTGGCGCTGGCGCCCGCCTACGCGGGCGATCCCGCGCGGCCTCACATCACGCTGCCCATGCGTCGGCGTGATTCCGGGGAACCGGTCGAGCGCAGCTTCGTGTATCGTCCCCGGATCGTGGTTGGTCCACGTCAAGTGCCGCCATGCACCTACTTCATCCGCGGGCATCACGAACGGTTTGCGAGGGTGCTCGATCGGCACGGGATCCCGTTCTCGCGCCTCGAGCACAGCACCAAGGTCGAAAGCATCCGTCAACGGGTGAGCAAGTTGACGCAGATCACCAAACCCGGCGGCATGACCTCCTCCGTGATCGAGGTGACCGAGTCGGAAGCCGAAGTCACCCTGAGCGCTGGTGATCTGCGGATCGACCCGCTCGGTCTGGGGGCTCGTTTGGCGCCGTTGTTGCTGGATCCGCGATCGTCGCGCAGTGTCT
>CAYPUM010000211.1:0-6912 GCA_964413545.1 uncultured Roseibacillus sp.
AACAAAATCCCGCACTCGCCCCAAGCCCAAATCCCTCCAAGTCAAAGACTTTGACACGATTGCTTAAGATTTGAAAATATTTTACTTGCCATGAAGGTGAAAAAAATGTGGACTGTCTCTTTTTTGGTCGCATTTGTTCCATTTTGCTGTTACCCTCACGCCGCTATGGCTACCACGAAAAGAACTCGCTTCTCGCGTCGACTTCCTGATCATGTCACTGATGAATTAGTCACCGTGTTGGGAGCGGATGATAAGTTCTTTGGATTCAACGACCTCTTTGAACAAGTCTACGACCGGCTCAGAGAGCGCAACGCCGTCAGCGGAGGGGAGGAGATGCTGCGCCTCCGCGCCTACGAGAAACTACAGAATCTGGTGACCCGCGGGCTCGTCGAAAAAGACGGCAAGGAGTACAAGGGGCTCTCCCGCATCCAGGAGGCCCACAGCGACAACATCGCTGCGCAACAGGCATAGGGGTCCGCAGATTCGGGAAATTCGTGCTGGTGAACCCGGCACCCTGCCTTTTACAAAACCTGCGCCGGCCTCCGGCGCAGGTTTGCTTTTGTCCCCATGCTGCGCGAATACCTTCCCGTCCTCTTCCAGATTGTCGCCGCGGCCGGCTTTGCCGGGGCGATGCTGGGCTTGAGCGTGCTTCTCGGCAGGCGGGGCCGCCGGGAGGGTGTGAAGAACGAGCCCTACGAATGCGGCATGCTCCCCGTCGGCGAGGGAACGCCACGGTTCAGCGTGAAGTTTTACCTCGTGGCGATGCTCTCCGTCATCTTCGCCATCGAGGTTGTCTTCATGTACCCGTGGGCGGTCCAGTTCGCCGCCCTCATGGCCTCCAGCCACATGGCTCTGCTCAGCATGGCGGGATTCGCCGGAATCCTCGGAGTCGCCTATTTCTACGTCCTCAAGAAGGGCGCCCTCAACTGGAATGCCTGAGATGATCGATCACATCGTCTTCTACCGCCTGCAACCCGAGGTCGATCAGGCCAGACTCGAGGAGATGGTCCGCAGCACGCGCAGCATCCTCCTCAAGATCCCCGAAGTGCTGAGCGTCCATTCCGGACGCAACGTGGACGCGGCCTCCGAGTGGCCGTTCTATTTTTCCATCGAAGTCGAGTCCCTCGACAAGTTGCGCATGGTCGAGGACGACCCGCTTTTCCTGCGCTTCCTGCGCGACGTCGTCCAACCCAACACCGCCGGCGAAGAAGCGTTCAACTTCGAGATGGATCCCTCGAAGGACCTGCGCTATTCGTAGCCCTCCACCTCCCGAACGACCCGGCGCAGGCTTTCCCCAAACGCCCCGACTTCCTCGTCGGTGATCACGAAGGGCGGCGTCAACGAGAGCACCTCGCCCGCTTCGCCCCCCGCCAGAAGCAGGTAGCCCCCCCGCAACATCCCGCCCACCACCTGTTGCGCCCGCGCCCCGCCTTCCATCTCGACTCCCCACATCGCTCCCCGCCCCCGCACGTCCCGGACGCCGGCGAGGTCCTCCAGTCCTGCCAACGCCCTCTCCATGGCGGCCGCCACCCGGCGGACGGCCTCGCCCGTCTCGGGATCGAGGTGCAGGCGAATCGCCGCCACCACCATCGCACAACCGACCGGATGGCCGAGAAATGTGCTGGTGTGAAGGGCCTCCCCGTCCGACTCCGGCCACGCCTTCATCACGTCTTCCCGTCCCACGCACGCCGAGATCGGAAACCCCCCGCTCATCGCCTTGCCGAGGCAGATCAGGTCCGGGACGATCCCCTCCCGCTCGCAGGCAAACATGTCCCCGGTGCGATGAAATCCCGTGAAAATCTCGTCGCAAACCAGCAGCGCTCCCCGCCCGTCGCACCATGAGCGCAGCAATCCAAGAAACCCCTCCGGCGGCGCCACCACCCCGCCCCTCCCCTGCACCGGCTCCACCAGCACCGCTCCGATCCGCCCGCCATCCGTCCCCTCGAGGCGCTCCGCAAGATCTCCCAGCTCCTCGGCGGTGACCGGGAACGGCCAGCGCTCGACCATCGCCGGAAGCTGCTCCCGGAATGGATCCCGGAACTTCCCCCTCGCGGTGGGCGCCAAGGCCCCATACCCCAGACCGTGATACCCCCCCTCGAACGCCGCCACTCCCGGACGCCCCGTCGCCAGCATCGCGGTCTTCATGGCCGTCTCCACCGCTTCGAATCCTGAACTCGAAAGCACCGTCCGCGACCCGCCCGCCCCCCAACGGCCGAAAGTCACTT
This sequence comes from uncultured Roseibacillus sp., assembly GCA_964413545.1. Taxonomy (GTDB): domain Bacteria; phylum Verrucomicrobiota; class Verrucomicrobiia; order Verrucomicrobiales; family Akkermansiaceae; genus Roseibacillus_B. Next base: position 2,226 of record CAYPUM010000211.1, read on the forward strand.
CTCCCAACGCCCGGCAGCACTCCACCTTCACCGCGCTCGGGTGCACATCCCCCATCCCGTGCAGCAGCCGCTCCGACTGAACGCGCATCGCCTCGACCAGCTCGCGGCGCCCATGCCCGAGGCTCGCCACCGCAAAGGCGCCCGTCAGATCCACATACCGGTTCCCGTCGACGTCCCACACGTTGCACCCCGCCGCCCGCTCCCAGAAGACCGGCCAGCCTTCCGCGACATGCGTCACGTTCCGCGACTCCACCTCCCGCAGCTCCCCCGCCAACCGGCGCGAGCGCGGCCCCGGAACCTCCCCCGCCATCTCCGGCATCACAACCTCAGGAGGCTAGCATCAGACCCGCCGCCAGCAAGGCCGAACCTGTTAGAACCAGCACCGCGGCCGCCCCCAACCCCATGTCCGTCCCCGTCGGCCTCGGACGCCGCGCCGAGCGCGAACGCGGATATACCACCCCCGCATAAATCATCCCCCCCGCCAACCCGCCCCCGTGCGCATAGTTGTCAATGAACCGGTACCCCACAAAACCCGCCAGAAACGTCACCGCCAACGCCGCCGCCAGCCGCCGCCGGGACGGATGCGGCACCAGCCGCGGATGCAAAGTCTCGAACACAAGCAGAAATCCCAGCAGCCCCAGCAATCCCCCCGACGCCCCCAGCGATGGCCGCCCCGGTGCAAGATGCGCCGTCGCCACCCCCCCGCACAGCATCGCCCCCAAAAACACCATCGCAAGGTGCGGCCAGCCCGCCAGCGCCTCCACCCGGCGACCCAGATACCACAACCCGCCCGCATTCAGAACCCAGTGCAACGGATGCCCGTGCAGAAATGGCGCCGTCAACAACCGCCATGACTCCCCCGCAAAATACCGCCCCTTCACCAAACCCGCCGACCCCGCCGACTCCTCCAAGCCCACCCAAACCTGACACCCCCCAGCCAACCCCAGACAAGCTAACAAAATGATTGTTAGCCAGCCGCGTTGTTTTCCGAGCCAGTAATCGAAGCGGGCGTCGGCCTCTTCGCGGGGGAGCATGGTCTCGTCGAGCTTCCATGCCTCGCGCCGTCCCTTCAAGGCGTCGTACCAAGGGACGAGTCCGAGAACGAGCAACAGGAGGGCCGCAAGGCCGACGGTGGGCGAATCATGGGGAGCAATCCCCTTCGAGACGGCTGCCATCACGGTCCAGCCGAGGAGGAACAGGAAGATGATCGAGTTGCGACGGGCGTCGGCCGCATCCCGGTCGGCGAGGTCGAGAAACCTTTGCCGCAACGGCTCCAGCAATTCCGGGACCGCCTCGGGGGGCGCCATGCGGCCGGTCTCCGGCGTCCAGACCGCTGCGACGCTTTCGCGGCTGCCGCTGACGTGGGCCGCCAGCGCCTCGAACGACTGGAATTCGCGCCGCCTTTGTTTCCGGGACAGCGCCCCGAACGGCGCGACGGAAGATTTCGCGGGATACACCTCCGGAGCGGCCCATATGGGCGCCTCGTGCGTTTCCGACGCGTCCACCGGTCAGCTGCCGCCTCTCAATTCGGAGGGTTGTCTCCGTCCTCCGCGCTTCCGGGGACGGATTCTCCGGGGACGGTCTCCGGGGTCTCTGCCGCCGCGTCATTGTCCTCCGCACCGTCTTCAGCCGGCTCCTCGGTCGCCGGTCCACCGGATTCCGCCTCTTCAACGGCTTCTGATTCCGGGGCCTCCTCATTTTCCGGGGCGGCACGCCGGTCTTCGCCGGCGTCCCCGGCTCCGGCGTCCTCGGGCTCTGCTGGCTGGTTTGCGCCGGCCGCCGGCACCGTGGCGGTGGGCGCCTCCCGGGGCGTTTCCGCCTCGCCCTCCGGAGCGATGTCTCTGATCTCGCGAACCGGGGTCGCTTCCTCCCCGGCCGGAACCGCGGGAGCAGCCACCACCGGTTCCGACACCGGCGGCGCCTCCATGGCGCGGATGTAGTTGCGCCTCCCGATCAGAATCGCCAGCACCAGCGAAAGCAACAGGAACGCCGTCCCGAAATACGCCGTGCCCTTCTGCAAGACGTTCGTCGTCTGCGCCCCGAACATCTGGTCCGTCATCCCCCCGCCAAAGGCCGCTCCCAATCCTTCCTGCTTCGGGCGCTGCATCAGAACCACCAGAATCAGCAGCAGACTCACCACCACATGCGCCACCAGAAGAAGGCTGATCGAAATATCCAGAATGTTCGCCAGAACCATGGGCGCGGCACTATGCCACCCTGCCGCCCCATGTAAAGCGCAGCCTTCCGCTCCCCGAAAACTGCCCGCACTAGTTCCTTTACCTTTGCAGATTATTAGGTTTCATTAGCGGTGTCTTCCCGAGTTCTCAAACCGAACGAGCCATGTCTTCCGCCCCCGGCATCAGCCAGCGCAAGTATTCGGCGCGAGCCTTTGTCCGCGAGGAGATGCGCTGCCCGCACTGCAGGCGCGAGCTGCGGCAGCCGGTTGAAGCGTGTCCGGCCTGCGGCTTTCACCTCGCCCTGTGCGAGAAGGCATTTCCCTTCCGACCGCCTCCCCTGAGCCTTCTCATCGATCCCTCGGGCCTGCTCCCCGGGGAGGTGGCCGGGCAACTGGATCGGCCCTACCGCAGGTTTCGCAAGCGCTTCCCGCAGGTCGGGTTGTCCTTCTGCGTCCTCCAGCTCCATCCGGACCTGAGCCTCCCCGATTTCACGTTCTGGCTGCACAATTCCGCGCCCCACGCCGATGACCAACGGGCATGGACGATCCTTGTGGTCTGCGACCTCTCCACGGGACGCCTGACGGCTTCGCCGGGGTTCGCCGTCGAACCCTTCCTCCGCAACTCCTTCCTCGAAGCCGCCCTCAATGAACTCGCCGCCTGCATCGCCGAGAACGCATGGCTCGAAGGCCTGTCCGGATTCATCAAGGAGTGCTCGAAATACCTCGAACAGACATGGACCACCGCCAACGAACGCCGCCGCCGCATCGATGCCCGGTCCAGGCGCCGCAAGAAGGCCGCCTCATGAATCTCCCGCGCCTCGTCATCCTCCTCGCCCTCGCCGCGGCCCCCGCCGGCGTCGCCCAAACCGCCGACTTTCCCACCCCCCCCGTCGGCCATGTCCTCGATCCGGGCCGCTGGCTTCCCGACGAACCACGCCGGACGCTCGAAGACGAACTCCTTCGCATCCGGCGCGAACACGACATCGACGTCCTCGTGATCCTCTGGGACCACAGCCTGCCCGTCGGCGTCCCCCTCGATGAACTCGCCCGGCGCCTCGGTGAAGCATGGGCGCGGGAGCCATTCTGGGCCGTCGTCCTCCACGTCCCCTACTCCGCCCGCCACCCCGTGATCCGCCATGGCGGCCCGATCGCAAGCCGCATCCCGGAAGACGCCCTTGCCGAGGCCCTGCTCCGGGGCGCTTCCCGGGGAGCAAAGGAATCCACCCCCCAAGGGCGCGTCGTCTCCACCGCCCTCGAAGTCTCCGAGGAATTCATCTTCCTCCTCAACCGGCGGGACATGGTCCAGTCGTCCTTCCGTGCGGAACTCGCCGCCCGCAAGGAAAAACACCACGCCCGCATGTCACGAATCCTGACCCTCGCCATCACTGCCTTCGCACTCGGCCTCGTGCTCGCCGGCGCCCTCGGGTGGTACCTCCTCCACCGCCGCCGGCTTCCTCCCACCCTCGAATTCCCGGATACCCGCTGGCGACGCCGGCTCGGCGCCGGCTGGAGCGGCGGCCGCAGCCTCCTCGTAACCATTCCGGCCAAAGGATGATGCCCGGCTTCCTCCGCTATTCCATCCCGCTCGCCGTCGGGCTGGCCGCCCTCCACCCGTCGGCCTGCCGCAACTCCTCCCGGTCCGGACAATCCGAGGCGTCCTCCCGGCCCCCCTCCCGGGGAGTGGACGGATTCTTCGCCCCGGAACCCGGCGAAACGTGGATCTATGAGGTCCGGCGCGAAGTCCCCTTCGAAGCCGGTCTGCCCGCCGCCGACAAGGCCGCCTTTCCCGACCGCACCGACACCTCCCACCTCACCACCACCGAACGCCGGCGCACCTGCACCGGCGCCGAACAGGTCCCCGGCGCAAAACACCCCCTCACCGTCATCGACCTCTACGAGGACGAGCAGTTCCGCGGCCGCGAACTCTATGACATCAACCCCCGCGGCGTCTTCAGCCGCGGCTGGCTCGATGCCAAGGACAACAACCGGAGCCACGTCCTCGAACAAGGCGTCGCCGTCGCCCCTCGCGCCCTCGTCCCCGGAACTTCCTGGCTCAACTCCGGCCGCGACGCCGGCCGCCTCTTCCATTTCCGGATCGTCGAACGAACCTCCGTCACCGTCCCCGCCGGAACCTTCGAGACCGCCCGCATTCAGATTACCAACCACCAGCATGGCAAAGGCCTCAAGCGCACCATCTGGTTCGCCGAAAACGTCGGAATCGTAAAAGAGGAAAGCGTCTACTACGACGCCAGCCAAGTCCGTATCCGCGAGCGCGCCATCCTCACCGACTGGATCCTCCCCGAAACCCCTACTGCCAGCTCCTCACCACCTCGTTCTCCTCGTTCAAAACCACCTTCTGCGCAAGGACCGGATCCCGCGACAGACAGAACGACATGATGGTGACCCGCTCGCCCTTCCCAATCCGGTGCGCGGCGCCCCCGTTCATGATGATGCGCCCCGTTCCGGCCTCCCCGGCCTGCACGTAGGTCTCCAGCCGGTTGCCCGTCGTTA
>CAYPUM010000212.1:0-6889 GCA_964413545.1 uncultured Roseibacillus sp.
GCTTCGAAAGATCCCTCACCACCGCGATCCCCTTCTTGAGCTGCAGGATCGGGATCAGGGAGGTCAGGTTGCAGTTCCCGGTGCGCTCCCCGTAGCCGTTGATCGTCCCCTGCACCTGCGCCGCCCCCGCGTCCACCGCCGCCAGGGCGTTCGCCACCCCCAGTTCGCAGTCGTTGTGGGTGTGAATCCCGAAGGGAACCCCCGCCACCTGCCCCACCTCGTCCGGCATCGATCCCCCGTTCGTGTCGCAGAGCACCAAACACCCGGCCCCCCCCTCCGCCGCCGCCTCCAGCGTCCGCAGGGCGTGCCCGGCGTCATCCTTGTATCCGTCAAAGAAATGCTCCGCGTCGTAGACCACCTCCTTTCCCGCCTCGACGAGGAACCGCACCGTCTCCCGGATCATCGCCAGATTCTCCCCGGGCGTGGTCCGCAGCACCTCCTCGACGTGCAGCCGCCAGCTCTTCCCGAAAATCGTCACCACCGGCGTCCCGGCCTCCGCCAGGAGCCGCACCTGCGGGTCCTCCCCGACCCGCACCCCCGCCCGCCGGGTCGACCCGAAGGCCGCGATCCGCGCGTGCTCCCACCGCCGCTTCGCCGCCTCCTCGAAAAACGCCACATCCTTCGGATTCGACCCCGGCCAGCCCCCCTCGATGTAGTCCATCCCGAACTCGTCCAACCGCTCCGCAATCCGCAGCTTGTCCAACCCCGACAACTGAAACCCCTCCCCCTGCGTCCCGTCCCGCAGCGTCGTGTCATACAATGCCACCCTCTTGCCGGCCCCGCTCATGTTCCGTGGAACACGCAGCCTAGCCGCCCGCTCCCCGAACTCAAACCCAAAGAGCGGCTGGAGTCCTTGAAATCCCGAACCTCGACGCCCTTGATGCTTGACGGCTGGCTCGGAGATGGCCGCGAGAGATGAGGCATGATCAGTTTCGACAGCAACATCGTGGTCCACTCCGCCAACGCGGACTCCCCGGATTACGACGCGGCGCGGCGCTTCATGGAATCGATCGGCACGCGGGGGGACGTCGTGCTCTGCGAACTGATGCTGGTCGAGCTGTTCCTCAAGTTGTGCAACGAGAGAGTTTTCCGGCGCCCGATGGCGCCTGCGCAGGCTGGGGCCTACTGCACAAGCCTCCGTGCGAATCGCAATTGGCGGCTGGTCGAGTCCGCCCCCGTCATGGCCGACGTCTGGGAGTGGCCGCACAAGAGGGGCTTTGCCTTCCGCGGGCTGATCGACATTCGATTGGGCCTCACCCTGAGGCATTGCGGCGTCGACGAATTCGCCACCACGAATGGCAAGAGCTTTCGCGGACTCGGTTTTCGCAGGATCTGGAACCCGCTCGCCGAAGGGCGGCCTTCCTGACCGCGCACCTCATCATGTCTGGCAGTGGTGAATGACCGTAGATTGGATGAAGGGAACCCTCCTCGGAGACCGTAATCTTCCCGTCAGAGCAACTATTCATCCCCCCTTGAAATCAATGAACCCGCTCCGCACGACTGCTCCGATCATCTTGCTGCCCCTTCTGCTTTCATGCCTGCCCGCATCCGGAAGGGACCGGGTGGTGACCGTCAAGACCAGCGCGGACAGTCAGGCCCCCGGTTACGAGAGCGCCAAGGCGATGGATGGAAATCCGGCGACCATGTGGCACACGAGGTGGCAAACGGGCGAAACCGGACACCCACACCAACTCGTCCTGGACCTCGGGAAGTCGTATGAAATCGACGGATTCACATACCTCCCCCGGCCGGGCGGAGGCAACGGCACCATCAAGGAATACGAATTCCATGTCTCGGACAGCAAGAAGGACTTCGGCAAACCAGTCGCGAAAGGCGCGTTTTCAAACAAGACCGGACTCAACACGGTCAAGTTCCGGGCCAAGGCCGCCGGGCGCTACGTGAAGCTGCGCGCACTCTCCGAAGCCGCGGGAAGACCATGGACCTCGGTGGCCGAGTTGCGGCTGTTGTCGAAAGGCGTCCGGTTCTCCGCCGACCCATCCTCCGCCGCCGCAGCCTCCATGGTGTCGATTGCCGATCCCACGACGGAAGCGGAAATGCAATACGAGGCGCTGAGACGCGATCTCAGGAACCGCAAACGGTTCGAGGCCTACGCGCCTCAGACCTTCAACATGGCGGCCTCCATCCTCTCGTCCGATCGCGATCCCGCGGATGTCGTGCTGCGCCGGACCAGGGCCCTCCTGGACGACATCAAGGGCATGTCCGGGGCTCCGGATCTTTCGGCGCTCGGACAAGAGCTGTTGAGCCTCGCGGAAGCGGGTTCTGAAATCGATCCCGCGGATGCCGAAGCGCGCCTGGACCTCTTCAAGAACGCCTGCGCGCTGCGGCGCCGAATCGCCTTCTCGAATCCCCTTCTCGATTTCGACAGGATCCTGTTCATCAAGCGGCATCGGTCGAAGTTCAATCACATGTGCGACCAGTACTACGCGACCCATGCGGTTCCCGGGGGAGGGCTCTTCGTTCTCTCCGATCCGTTCAGCGACCACCCGGAGGGGCGTGATGTCCTTGCTGGCTCGGTGGTGCAAAGGGGCCGCCTTCAGGGCACGAAACTCGAGGGGGGGTCGTTTGTGTCGCCCGACCTGTCGTATGACGGAAGGACGATCCTCTTCTCCTACGTCGAATGCACCGGCGACCGGAGCCACCTTCACCATACGGACCATTCGAGGGGGCATTGGACCCGGGGGCGTTGTTACCACATCTTCAAGGTCGATGCCGACGGGAGCGGGCTGGAGCAGCTCACGGACGGCACGTGGAATGACTTCGACCCGTGCTGGATGCCGAACGGGCGGATCGTGTTCATTTCCGAACGGCGCGGAGGTTACCTGCGTTGCGGACGCGCCTGCCCCACCTACACCCTCCACGACATGAATCCGGACGGCAGCGACATCCTCTGCCTGAGCCCCCACGAAACGAACGAGTGGCACCCGAGCATCACTCATGACGGGATGATCCTCTACACGCGTTGGGACTACGTGGACCGGCACGGCTGCGTGGCCCACCATCCCTGGATCACCACTCCCGACGGCCGCGATTCCCGCGCCGTTCACGGCAATTTCTCGCCGCGCCAGAGCCGGGCCGACATGGAACTGTCCCTCCGGGCGGTTCCCGGGTCCCGGAAGTTCTCGGGCACTGCCGCGCCTCACCACGGACAAGCATACGGGTCCATCATCCTGATCGACCCGAGCGTCGAAGACGATGACGCCATGGCGCCGGTGAAGCGGGTCACGCCCGACGTGGCCTTCCCGGAGAGCCAGGGCGGCGGCCAGGTTTACGGGACCCCCTGGCCGCTCAGCGAGAACTATTACCTCTGCGTCTACGACTCTCAAATGAAGCCCGGGATCGGGCGGCAAGGCCGCAGACACGTCAGCGGCAACTACGGGATCTACCTCGTTGACGCCTTTGGAAACAAGGAACTGATTTACCGCGACCCGGGTATCGCGTGCCTTGATCCCATGCCGCTGCGCCCGAGGACAATGCCCCCGGTGGTGCCGCCCGCCTCCGAGAGGCATGCCCGGAATCCTCCTTCCGAGGGTACGCTCGCCGTTCTGAACGTCTATGACGCCCTCAAACCCTGGCCGGAAGGAACAAAGATCGAGACCCTGCGCGTCTACCAGATCATCCCGATGTCCGTGCCCTCCGGAAGCCCTCCGCACGAGGTCGGCATGCGCCTGCCCGGCGATGAGGGCCGTGACTCCGTGATTCTCGCGCGTTACGTCCTGGGCACGGTCCCGGTGGAGGAGGACGGCAGCGCGCACTTCGTGGCCCCCGCCATGAAAGAGCTTTTCTTCCAGGCCCTGGACGAGGAAGGACTGGCGATCCAGTCGATGCGTTCCTCGACCTATCTGCAACCGGGCGAAAGGCTCGTTTGCCAGGGATGTCACGAGCCAAGGCACTCCGCGCCAAAGCTCCGCAAAGCCGTGCCGCTGGCGCTGAAGCGGCCCCCTTCCCGCCTGACGCCCGATGTGGACGGCACCAACCCGTTCAGCTACCCCCGACTGGTCCAGCCCGTCCTCGACAAGCACTGCGTGCAATGCCACGAGGAGGAACAGAACTCAAAGCAGAAACCGCCCAGGTTGACGGCGGACGTCGTGAACAAGGGCCGGCAGAAATGGTACCGATCCTATCATAGCCTCGCGCCCGCCTACGGCTTCTGGAAATACGGCGACCCGCACCGCACGACGCCCGGCCGGTTCGGCGCCCGCGCCTCCAAGCTCTATGCAATGCTCAAGAAAGGGCACCACGACGTGAAACTCTCGAGGGAGGAAATGCACCGGATCACGCTCTGGCTGGATTCATGCTCCGTCTTCTACGGAGTGTACGAAAAGGAGGGCGGGGAGGCCCAACTCCGGGGAGAGGTCGTCAAGCCCACCCTCGAATAGGCTCAACGCCATCCCGTCACCTGGCCTCGTAGTTCGCCCTGACGATCACGTCACCGGCGGGCATGGTGAAGGTCGTCGTCAGGGCCCTGGCATTCGAGAAGCGCCCCCGGCTCCCAAGGGCGTTGGTGGTCGTGTCCTTGATGCTGCTCCCGGCGACACAGGTCCAGCCCGTGAAGACTTCCCGCTTCTCCCTGTCCGGGGCGCGAGCCGTCATCCTGCGCGTCGTTCCCGGTTCGAAGAAGCCGAGGATCCCGGCTCCGCCGCCGGCGTCAACGGACAATTCGTAGTTGTGCGGGGTGCCGCGTTTCTGTGCCAGGAGCCAGTCGAAGAACTTCTGATTGGCGTAGTGGATCTGCTTCACGTGGTGGCCGCCACTGGGGTAGGCCGTGAAGCGGACATGGACGCCGCCTTCCCGCAGGGCGTCGACGGTGGCCTGGTGGTTCGCGAAGGGCGCGACCTTCGTGTCCTTCATGCCATGGGCGGCCCAGTAAGGCAGATGCCTCCACTTTGAAAGGTCCCTCGGCACGGAAGTCCGCTTCTCGGGGCCAAAGGGCGCCCACGACCCGGAGATCGGAGCGACGGCCGCGAAAACACCGGGATAGTGCTGCGCGATGAAATACGAGCCGTAGCCACCCATGCTCTGCCCCGTGAGGTAGACCCGGTCCGGGTCTATTCGCAACTGTGTCTTCTCATGATTCAGGATCTCGATGAGCTTCCGCGAGCTGTCCGGCGAGCCCCACGCGCTCCCGTCCCACTGCGGGAAGATCCCGATGATCGGATCTTCCTGCTTCTTCCAAAGCTGTCCGAAGACGCCGCCCAGACCCTCGGGGTCGTTGGTCGGAAACTTGGGGCCGCCGTAGCCGTGCAAGTGCACCACCGTGGCGTATTTCCTCCGGCTCCTTGGGTCGTAGTCCGCGGGCACAGACAGCTTGTAGGCAAGTTGATTGCTCCAACCGCCGCGTTTCCGGTCGCCCAGAAGGACATGCCTGATCCATCGGTCGCCCTCCCTGGTCCAACCGTCCAGCGCCGGGGGCTTTCCTGAAAGCGGTGCCATTGCCAGAGCCGCGATTGCCGGGAGAAGCGGGAAATGAAGCAGTCTTTGCATACAAAACCCACTTCAGCAGGCAGATTCAACCCTCGTCAATCGTCAAGTTGAAGCCTTGGTTCCAGGCCGCCGGTGAACTGACGCCCCGCCGGTGCGTCCGGACGGCCGGCTTCATCCGCTCAAGCTCCATCCGCTCTCTGACCTTCCGCCGCGTCCCCTGCCGTGGCATGACCGTCCCCAACCGCCCTGCGGGCGGCAAGCTTCGGCCGCATTGCGGCCGGCGTTGTGATCACGGTCATGCCACCTTCAGGCCCACCCTCGGCCCTCGCGAGGTAGGGCGGCTAAACATATCCGTTCATCATGCGCTTCACCGGCCTCTCCCTTCGCATGGTGGTGGAATCGGAAGGCGGCCACCCTGTCCTTCTTGCCTTTGGAGGCGCCCACCCACCGGGGAAAGCGCGCGATACCCCGAAGGACGAGACGCCGGGCCGGGATGGTCGTTCATTTGCGCTGGAAGCCCTCAGTTCTGCGTGGCCACCACCCGGACGAACAGCTCTGGTTTTGCGAGCAACTCGGCGTCGAGCGTGATTTCCACGGATTCCACCGGGCTGGCGCCGTCGGGGTTCTCGGCCGGGGAGAAGGCGGTCCAACCGGCCGCCGCCAGGGTGGCCGACCACTCGTAGCTGTAGCTGATCCCCGAAAGGGACGGATTGCGCCGGGTGTAGCTCAGCGTGCCGTTGGTGGCATCGAGCGGGACCGAGATCGGGTTGACCGAGGAGCCGCTTGTCGGGTCGAGGCCCCAGATGCGCTCCTCGTCGTTGATGAGGCCATCGCCGTCATAGTCGGCATTCGGGTCGCCGAGGTCGACGCCAGGGTATTCAACCTCGTCCCAGGTCTCGTAGTCGCTGGTGGCAGTGCTCGCACTTTCGATCAGTCCGACCATCGTGCGGCCCATGGCATCGCCGACGAGCATGTAGGTCTCGGCGTTGTTGTTGTAGTGGTATCCCTGGCCGCCCGGCGACTCGTCGAGGTCGCGCCAAAAGCCCAAGGTGTCCACGGAAGCCACGGTGCCCGCGAATCCGGGGTATTCCGCCGGCTCTCCCACCGCCATTTGGGCAGCGTGGATCTTGCCGTAGTTGCTCTCGGGATCATAGGGGCCGCCGTCAAAGCCGATGGTGGCGACCACGAAGAGAGCGTCGGGGGCATTGAAATCCGCACGCACGGCGTTGATGAGATTCACCAGGTTCAACTCGTAGCGATCGGAATACAAGGCATCGCCGCCATCCCAGTGTCCCTGCCACCATACGAAGCCCGCGATCTCGTAGCCTTGGTCGGCCCAATCCGGGTAGAGGGTGCTGAAGTCGGCGAGCACGTCGGCCGCGTTGATGACGGGATCGAAGGCGTCACCTGCGGAGGCCCAATCCGTCTCGTCGAGGAAGCACTCATC
>CAYPUM010000213.1:0-6885 GCA_964413545.1 uncultured Roseibacillus sp.
GAGCCTGTCGAACGGCTGCGGGCTGCGACGGGCAAGCTGCTGCGCTCGCCACCGCACTCCACACGGGGGGGTGGAAAACAATCGGGATATTAACATTTTCTGCTTCCCTTTACGATTAAACAGCGTATACCGCCTGTGGAATTTTATTACCTGCATGAATGGAATTCACTCCTTTTTAATATTTTTTTATTGCTGGGTGGCGTGTGGTTCGGCGTGTGGGGAGAGTTACGCCTCGTGGCTGGGGACGGCGCGGATCGGGGGATTGGCGTTGGAGCCGGGGGCGACGGAGGGGGAGATTGACGTGCGGATTTTGGCGCTGCGGGACCAGGCGGTGTCGGTGATCGAGTTGGATTCCGGGTTGAGTCACTACCTTGACGAGGCGGGCTTTGCGGCGCAGGCGGCGCATATTGATCTGGTGGCGCGGCGGGCGCACGAGGAGGGGCTGAAGGTGGTGATTTACTACCCGAGCCTCGAGGTTCTGACGCCGAACGGGGCGCACATCGAGGAAACGATGGGGAAGGAGCACGCGGACTGGCTGCAGGCCGGTCTGGACGGGACGCCGAATGTTTTCTACGGGACGCAGGAGCACTGGGTGCCGCCGGGCGGGGAGAGCGCCTGGATGTCGCCGAACGGGCCGTATCGGGACTACTTCATTGCCCGGGTCGAAGCCCTTGCGGGGACGGCGGTGGACGGGGTGTGGATCGACGTGCCGCTTTATCTTGATACGGGGGTGCAATGGAGCGACACGCACCCGGACGCGGTGGCGGCGTTCGAGGCGTGGAGCGCGGCGCGGGGGTACGGCTACAGCGGTCCGCCGGCCGCGGCGGACCTGACGGACCGGAAGTTCCGGCACTGGCTGCAATGGCGGAACGACAACCTGGCGGAGTTCGTGGACGAGGTGCGGGCGCGGGCGCTGGCGGTGAATCCGGGCTGGGCGTTTGTCACGGAGGTTTATCCGATCGACTACCTCGACTCGGTGTGGACCGGTCTCGAACCGTCCGTGTTGAAGCGGGCCTCGAACTCGATCGTGGTGTGGGAGCTGGACGGCCTGTCGGATGATCTCGGGATGGAGTATTCGGGATACGAAGACTTTAGTAATTTGCTTGCGATGGCGAAGGTGGCGCGAGCCATTGACCGGGGGCGGCCCGGTTGGGGGTTCAGCTACGGCAACAAGCCCCTCGACGCCGGACTCGTCATGGGGGCGGCGCTGACGGCCGGGCTGGCGCCGTTCGAGACCAAGACACCGATCATGACGGATTCGGTGGGGGCGGATTTCCGGACCCGCTGGTTCGAGTTCGTGCGCGACAACGGAGAGGCCCTTCTTGAGAGCGGTCGGGCGGCGGATGCCGGGGTATGGTTCAGCCCCGGGAGCAAAGCGTTTCACGATTTCGCCCAAGGGGGGATTTACGGGATGTATCTTGATCTTGAGGCTCCGCCGGGCGCCGCGAGCTGGTGGGCGGTTTTGCCCGAGTTGAGCCTCCGCGAGACGGATCACCTCGCGGGCTGGCGGGGGGCGGCCTACGCGCTCAACCAGATGCACGTTCCCTACAAGGCGGTGGTTGACCCGGGCGATCCGGCGCGCGAGTTGCAGGGGCTGTCGCTGGTGTGGTTGCCGAGCGTGCCGGTGTTGTCGGAGGCCTCGGCGCAGTTGCTGCGGGATTTCGTGGCGGCGGGCGGGACGCTGTTTGCGACCGGCCTTGCGCCCGGGATTCTCGACGAGCACGGCGAGGCGCGGGCGCAGAGCAACCTTGCGGACGTGTTCGGGTTCCCGGCGGGAGCGATCCAAGGGGCGCGGATGCAGCGATTCGGCGAGGGTGTGGCGATCTATCGTCCGGACCTCAAGGGGGTGGACTTCTTTGAAACCGGCGGGGAGGCGGGTGCGGCGGCCCGGAAGGAGCGCCAGTTGGGGCAGGTCGAGCAGATCGTCCGCATCCACACCCCGGACCGGATCATCGCCGATGAAGCGGGCGAGGGCATCCACCTTGAACTCTCCGAGGCCGGCGCCACGAGCCAGCATGTTTTTGTCCTGAACTACTCGGGGCTGCAGAAGCCGCTGGTCGAGCGGCCGGTGCGGGTCCCGTTCCATTACCGTCCGCCGGATGGCTGCCGGGTGACCGGGGCCGAGGTGAGGCAGCCCGGGGCGGCGTCGCTGAGCGGATCGCTGCCGGTGGCCCGTTCGGGGGAGTGCACATGGATGGTGGAGCCGCTCGTCGAGCAGTTCGCGATGGTGACCTTCCAACTGGCGGCGGAGGTTCCGGCCGGGCCGGGCGCGCCGCCGGAGCTGCAATTCGCCACTCCGGAGCGTGAAGAGGCGGTCGACGACGCCTTCGCGTTCCTGCTGAACCGGATGCGTCACGCCGCGGCGGCGCCGCCTCACGAATACGGCATTCACACCAACCTGATCGACAACAACCATGACACCACCGTTTACACCGGCGGGCATCACGTCACGGACGAGCACATGGGGCTCTTCCTGCGGGTGGCGGCGCTGTTGCAGGATGAGGCGCGCTTCGGGGAGGCGATGCAGTTCGTGCGGGAGGTCCTGTTTTCGCGCGGCTACCACGTGCTGGCGTGGTCGATGCACAAGGACAAGCTGATGCCGTTCCTGCAGCCTGACACGTTGAACGGGCAGGCGGTCTGGATGACGGCCAACGCGCCGCTCGACGATCTCCGGACGGTGCGGGGGATGTTCGACGGCGCGGCCGCCTTCGGGCAAAGCGAGACGCGGGCCCTTGCCGGGGAAGTGCTCGACGGCCTCTATTGGACGTCGGTGACCGATCGTTTGCGCGGCCTTCCGGCGGCGCAGCCGGGCTATCCTGGCGGCCTCTTCGGCTTCTCGTGGGACTGGGAAGACCATGACGACGCCACCCTGACGCCGCCTGCCGCCGGGACCGGTCTCGGGCGGCTTGGCTCGGATCTCATCCCGGTCGACTATCAGGACCTCGGGACGCTGGTGATCGGGGCGAAAACGAACCCGCGCCTTCGCAGCGTGCTGGCGGCGGCGGTCGACCTGATGCTGGCGGCCGAGATCCCGGGCTCGCCGGGCCTGTTCTACAACGGGCTGGCGGAGGGCGGAGTCTGGACCGGCGACTTCGAGTATCAAGGCGAGCGGCGGGGCAACAACCTGAAGGTGATCCAGGAGCTTTGGACGGCCCTGCACCTTGCGCGGGCGGCGGAAGCCGAGCCCTGCCTGCTGGATGCGGGCCGTCGCCAGGCCGCCGCCGCCGCGGCCCTGCGGAGCTACAACTTCTTCAAGGGCTTCTACGAGGCGCAGGGCGGGCGCGTTCCGGAGTATCTCACCTTTGCGGGGACCGACGTGCCGGACGGCGACACCGGCAACAACCTGCTGCGGGGGACCGAGAACCTCTTCGAAGGCGAAGCGCGCATCTACGCCCAGCTGGCGCGGCTGGCTCTCTTGATGGACGACGGGACCTTCGCCGCCGGCGTGATCGAGAACAAGATCCTCACCGACCGCATCACGGACCCCGGCGATCCGCGTTTCGGGTTGATCGGGGCCTCGACCGCGGGCGCGGGCGACGCGGAGGCCTTCAACGTCCTCGAGGCGATGCTCACGCTCTGCCTCGAAGCGCAGCCGGAGGCGGCGCCGCCCGTCAACAACCCGCCGGTGGCGAATCCCGACACGATCCATGCCGGCCTCGACACGCCGGCGCTCATCCCTCCGGTCGACCTGTTGGGCAACGACACGGACCCGGACGACGACGTGCTGGTGGTCAGCGCCGTCGATGAGGCCACCGCGCAGGGCGGAACCCTTGCGGCCCGGGGCAGCCGATGGCTCTACACGCCCCCGGCGGGATTCGTTGGAACCGACACCTTCAACTACACCGTGACCGACGGCGCGGAGTCGTCTTCGGCTGCGGTCAGCATCGAGGTGAGCGAGGGCGGGGGCATCGCCCTTGAGATCACGGTTGACGGCGATCTGGCGGACTGGCCGGCGGGCCATTTCATGGTCGGCGACCCGGACGACATTTCGGGCGCCGCCAACCAGCTTGACCTGCGGGAACTGCACCTGACGGTGCAGGACGGCAAGCTCTACGTGGCGTACGTGAACGACGGTCCGGTGGTCTACAACTGGGGCTACATGCTCTTCTTCGACACCGACCTTGACGCGTCCACCGGATACGAGGTCGGTGATATCGGGGCGGAGTTCGTGCTCGAAGGGAACGCCTTCCAGAGCTACACGGGCAACGGCGAGGACTGGTCATGGCAGGTGACGGCGGTGGCGAGCCCCCTCGTCAACGGCGAGGTGGCGGAACTCGCCATCCCGCTGAGCGCCCTCGGCGGGGCCGACCCGGTGCGCATCACCTTCGTCGGCGACAACACCGCCTACCCCGGCGGGAGCGGCGAGGACTGCGTGCCGGACGTCGACGGGGGCTTCCCGGACGGGTACGTGGAATATCGTATTTCATCCAACACCGGGGCGATCGGGCCGGCGCCGGGCCCGCCGGTCACGCCGCCCGAGCGGAAACGGGTCGGGATCGTCTACTCGGAGACGGCCATGGCGGACTACTGGGACGAGTTCGCATACTACCAGCTCTACATGGGCATGCAGTACCAGTGCGCCATGGCGGGCGTCCCCTACGACCTGCTCGACGAGGCGGCCCTCGCGGATGCCGGGACGCTTTCCGGGTATGCCGCGGTGGTGATTCCGCTGCTCGAAGTGGTGACGGCGACCCGGCGGGCCGGGATCCTTGACGCCCTGGAACAGTCCGTCGCGGACGGCTTGAGCATCATCACCTCGGGCTGGTTCCTTGCCTTTGATCCGGCCTGGCAGGATCATCCGGGATTCGAGGCCGATCTCGCGGCGCTGCTCGGCGTGCAGCAGGACAACTACTACGGGCCGGTGGCGGCGGAGGTGGTGGCGGGCGACGTCACCCACCCTGCGATGGCGGGATACCACGCGGGGGAGGTGATCCGGAGCTACGACGAGTTCTGGACGACCACCTTCCGGGCCGGGGAATCCACGGGGCGGGTTTTGTGCGAATATCGTTTTGCGCACGGCAACGAGCCGGCGGTGCACGCGGTGACGACGCCGGAGGGCTGCCGCCACGTGCACTTCGCGAGCGAGCAGCTCATGCAGGACACGAACGTGCTGTGGTCGGCGCTGCAGTGGGTGTTGTTCGGCGATCAACTCCCTGTGGCGTTGCGTCTTGGGCGCGAGCGCAGCCTGTTCTTTGCCCGCAATGACATGGACCAGAGCCAGTTCGCGGCGGAAGTGCCGCTGGTTCACGAGCCGCTGCTCGACATCATCACGGAGTGGAAGGACCAGCACGGCTTCGTGGGTTCCTACTATGTCAACATTGGCAATGATCCGGCCAACGGGGCGTTCACCGACTGGGCGGTCTCGGGGCCGCTTTACCACCAGTACCGCGCCCTCGGCAGCGAGATCGGGACGCACTCCTACACCCATCCGCACGAGACCGCGTCGCTGACGGCGGCGGAGCTGGATTTCGAGTTCCGGCAATCGGTGGTCGAGATCGAGGCGGAGCTGGGGATCGACGTCCCGGGGGGGGCGGTGCCCGGGATGCCGGAGAGCCCCTTCGTCATTGAAACGGTCGAGCCGTGGCTCGATTACCTGTCGGGGCGTTCCGCGGTGGCCGACACGAGCTTCGGATATGCGGCAGCCTTCGGGCGCATCCGTCCGGGGTTCGACATGTTCTACTTCTGCCTGAACACGACGCCGGATTATTCGCTGATCGGTTACCTTGGGCACACCGCGGAGGAGGCGCGGCAGATCTGGTTGCAGGAGTACGCCGGGCATCACGAACACGCCCCGCTTCCTGTGATCCATTGGCTCTGGCACGATTACGGTCCCGTGCAGCAGGAGCCCGGATACACCCGGGAGATGTTCGATACGATGATCGCGAACGCCGCCGCCAACGGGTCGGAGTTCGTGACGGGTATCGACCTCTTCCAGCGCATCGAGGCCTTGCGGAGTTCCACCCTGAAGGTCACGCCGGTGGATGCGGATTCGGTGACGGTCGAGGTCGCCGGCAACGATGTCGGCCGCCACTGCCTCGCCCTGCCGGACGGGATCGACATCACGGCGGTGTCCGGGTGGTACGCCTATCACCAGAACAAGCTCTACCTGCCGAAGGACGGGGGTGTCTTCACGATCGACACCGGCGGCCCGGCCGCCGCCGTGACGCGGGTGATGAAACTCCCCCCGCGCGCCGAGCTTCTCTCGTTGCAGGGCGACGGGACGGTCCTTGATTTCACCTTCAATGGCGAGGGCGAGGTGTCTTTGGCCCTCAATGACGCGCACGGCCCGCTTGAGATCAGCGGTGCGGACGCCGTGGTGCGCGACGGCGCGGAGGCGGTCCTCACCTTCGACACCGCCGGCCCGCACGCCGTTTCGGTGGACTGGCTCGACAGCGACAACGATCTCCTGCCGGACGATTGGGAAACCGCCTACGGGCTCGATCCCGACAAGGCCTCCGACGCGGCGGGCGACCTCGACGGCGACGGCCGCTCGAACCTGCAGGAGTGGATTTCGGGGCACTCGCCCGTTGATCCCAATGACTTCTTCGCCGTCGCCGTGACGGAAGCGGATGCAGCATTCCACATCGCCGTCGACGGCAAGGCCGGCCGGACGTATACCCTGCAACGCAGCACCAGCCTGCACCCCGGCTCATGGAGCGATCAGGAGGCCGTCGGCCCCCTCGCTTCGGATCAGCCCGTTCTGTTCGTCGACCCCGGTCCGCCGGGCGGGAACGCCGTGTTTTACCGGGTCAAGGTGCGGCGATGGTGAGAGCAATGGGTGAAAGCGGTGTCGCGCTCGTGCCTCGCTTGCCACCGCACTCCACACGGGGGCCCCTCTGGAGTGCGCCGGCAGAGTCCCGCAAGGGACGGCGACGGCGCTTTGGG
>CAYPUM010000214.1:0-6764 GCA_964413545.1 uncultured Roseibacillus sp.
AGGACGAGACGAGCGAGAGGAAGTCGCGCTTCCACGCCGCGCTCCCGCGGCCGGGCTTCAGCTGGTAGTCCGGAAGGGGATCGAAGAGATAGCTTTCGCTGACGGAGCGGACGTTTTCGGGCAGTTGGTATTTCGAGGCCGAGTTGTGTTGTTTCTGGTCGCCGATGTAGTGGACCGCGAAATCGATTTCGGGCATGGCCTCGATGATCTGGTGGACCCATGTTGAGACGCCTCCGGCGACGTAGGGGTAGGTGCCTTCGAGGATGAGGCAGACGCGGCGGGGCGGGGCGGGGCGGGGCGGAGCGAGGGGGGTCATGAGACGGGGGCGGATGAGATTCCGGGGCGGTCATGGCCGTCAGCCGTGTCGGCCGGCGCGGGAGCGGGAACCGGGGGCTTGGTCGCGTTGTATTCGAAGTGGATGCGATCGTAGAGGGCGGCCGCGGCGGCGTCGTGGCCGGGGAGAAGCTGCAGGCGGTTCAACATGATGGCGGCCTTCCGGAAGTCTCCGAGGGCGAGGAGAAAGCGGATTTTGGCGGCCAGGACGACGCCATTGGCGGGAAAGAGGGCGAGGGCGGCATCCGCCTCGGCGAGCGCCTGCCGGGCGGTCTGGGCGGTTTCGTCGGCCGGGACGAGTTCGTCCGCGAAGAGGGAGTCGTAGACCTCGACGATGGCGGTGAGGGAGAACTCGTCGTTCGGGTTTCCGCGGACCCGGGCCTTGAGTTCGGCGAGCCGGCGCTCGACCCGCTCGATCTGATCGGTGAGGAGGCCGTTTGCGAAGAGTTGCACGCGCACGTCCGGATGGTGCCGGAGCCGGTGCAGCAACGGACGGGCCTTGCGGGCCGGGAGTGCTTCCATGCCGAGCGTGATCCGCCGCAGGGCGGCGGCATCGAGGACGGACCACTTTCCGGCCAGCGGGGCGTCGATCACGCCGGGGTCCTGATTCGCGGACAACCGTTGCCCGCCGGGGTGCCGTTGAGGAATCTCCGCGAAGCGTTTCGCCGGGGCGGGGGCGCGCCGGGCGTGGAGAACGAGCACCAGCGCCAGCAGGAAGGCGGCAACCAGGCCGGCGAACGGAATGAAGAACGCGAGAACGGCAAGGAAGAGGGCGAGCCCGAGCCAGTCCTGCCGGCGGGGCGGAGCGGGGAGCGACGCGGCAGCCAATCCTCCGAAGACCGAGGCAAGGAAGTGCAAGGCGAGCGCCTGTTCGCCGACCGACCGCGCGAGGGAGCGATCGAGGGAAGCCGCTGCGGCGGCCGCTTCGAGAGCCATGGCCGCGCCGAGCCCGAGGGCAGTCAGACGGGTTCGCGGATTGAGGCGGAGGGTCATGACGAGGGCGGACGGAGGGGATCAGGAAGCGACGAGTCGTCCCCAGAGTTGGTGGGGGGATTCGTCGGGACGGGTCTGGTGGAAGCGTGGTTTGGCCTTGGGGGATATTCCGAGCCGGGCGTTGAACGCTTCGAAGGCGGAACGGAAGGACTCGGCGGCGCCGGGATCGGGCTCGGCGGGCAGCAGGGCCATGAGGGTTCGTTCGCCGTTCTCGATCGCAGTGGTCAGGAGCGCGCTGCGCGGCAGGGCGTCGAGCAGCTCCTTGAAGGCGTCCAGCGGGTCGATGCCGGCCGGCGTGGCGAAGGGGACCCGCACCAATGCCGACGGCACGGCCTGCGCCGCATGGGTGGACACGGCCGTTTCGAGAGCACGGAAGAAGTCGTGCTGCGAGACGGCGCGGTGTCCGGTCACGGCGTCGAGGGGCGCCACCGTGAAGAACCTGAACCAGTCGCAAAGGGCGCGCACCACCGAGAAGGTTTCAAGGCTGAGATTCCGGAACGGCAGGTCCTGCACGAGCAGGAGGAAGGTGTCCTCCGGTGTCGCCATCGGGTAGGCCGCGAGGTAGCCCGGTTCGCGAACCGGCGGCGAGTCCCAGAGTGATTTTTGAGCGAGGAACTGGCCGGTCTCGAGGGCCTCGCCGACGAGGCGATGGTCGTCGGGTTTCAGCGTTGCGGGGAACATGGCGGGGTCGCCGAGGAGAGCGGCGCGTTGCCATCCGTCGGCGGGGCCGGCTGGGCGGCGGTAGATTGCGGCGCCCCGGAGATGTGCGAGGCGCTCGAGGGCGGCCAGAAGCTGGGCCGGGCCGAACTCGCGGGAGGTGCGGGCCATGGCGTGGAGTTCCTCGTCGAGGGAGGCGCAGTCCGCGCCATGGAGGCCGAGGCGCAGTTGGAGGTCGTGGCGGGAGATGAGCAGGAGTTCGCGCTCGGCGTCGAGGGCGCGGTTCTGTTGTCGCAATTCGGCATTGGAGGTTGCGAGTTCCAGCCGGCGGCGGCGCAGCGACTCGGCAAGCTGACCGACGATCACCCCCGTGACGGGAAGCGAGATGAGAACGAAACGGTGGGAGAGGACGTCCTCCAGCCATGGTTCGGCCGGCTGGGCGAGATGCCGCGAAAGCAGAATGGCGGCGGCGGCGGCGGCGCCGGCGGCCAGCCCGGCGTAAAACCCGTAGCGCAGGCCGAGCAGGACCGGGACGAGCAGATACGGGGTGGGATTCAGCGCCAACCAGCCGGGATCCGAGGGCGCGACGAGGCCATTCAGGACCCCGATCACCATCAGGAGCGTGGCGAGGTCCACCAGCGCGAGGCGAGGGGCGGGTTTGGCGGGGAGCGAGGCGGTCATGGCAGGGGGGGGTCAGAAGGAGGTGAGCATTCCCAGTCGGGCCTCGAAGTATCCGGCCTCGCTCCCGGCGGCTCTACCACTGCTGTAGTAGGAAAGGTCGAGGCCGAGCCGGGAGAGATCGGAAAACCAGTATTCGAGGCCGCCTTCGACCGAGTAGACCGATTCGCCGGAATCGAAGCGATAGTCGGCGCCGAGGCGGAGGAATGCCGAGAAGTCCGGCGTGAAGGTCCGGTGGGCGAGCAGGGCGAAGCCGTGGCTGTGGAAGTCCTTCTCGACGAGCCCCAGCGGGTCGTAGGGGAGCGCCCCGGCAAGCCGGCGGGCGGAGCTGCTGAAATCGAATCCCTCGGCGGCGCCGCGGTATGCGAGGGAAAGCATGGTGCGGCGCTGGCGGTAGAGGAGGTATTCGAGCTGGACCCGCGCGCCCCAGCCCTGGCCGAGGTCGCTGAAGGCGGCGTTGCCGAGATCGATCTCGCGCAGGAAGGCCTCCGCGGTGAGGCGGCAGCGGCGGAGGCCCGGGATCTCGGTGGAGGCGTGCATCGCAAGCCGGCGTTCGCGGGCCCCGAGGGCTTCGAGTTGCAGCGTGTCGGTGGGCCGTTGGCCGTCGGCAAAGGTGACTTCGAAGAGGGTGTCCTGCGACGGCCGGCGCCAGCCGAGCGAGAGGCGGTATGCAAAGTTCCGGTCGACCGCGCCGAGGGCGGCGCTTGCGAAGAGGTGGCCGGTGAGTTGGCGGCGGGCCTCGAGGCAGGCGGCGAGGTAGTCGCTGGTGGCATGGGGGATGGCGGCGCCGGTCAGGTTGCTGGTGTGATATTCGAGTTCGGCCGTGAGACGCGTCCTGCCGTCCGCGACGGGAAGGGAGGCTTCCGCGCCGACGCGCCAGGCCGAGCCCTCGCCGCGGTCCTCGAACCGGGTGTCGAGGGAGACGGATGGCCGGGCATACCGGCACACCGCGCGGAGGGCGGCGAGCCGCCCGCCGAGGTCGTCGGGGCTTTCGGGGTGTTCACTGTTGGCGGCCTTGAGGGCGACGCGGTGGGCCTCCCTGTAGCGGGCCTGGTCGAGGAGCTGGATGGCGTATGCGGCGTTGTACGCTCGGGCCTCCTCCTGCGGGCTGCGGGCCCGGAGCGATTCGAGGGCGGCGACGGCCTCCCCGGTTTTGCCGTGTTGTTCGGCGTCGAGGATGGCGATCAGGGCGGCGAGGTCGCTGCGGGGCTTGTCGGCCGGGGCCGAGGCGAGATCTTCGGCGATGCTGCGGGCTTTCCGGAGGCGGCGCTGCTCGATGGCTTGGTATGCCCGGGCGATCTCCTTGTCGCGGCTGATATTGGCGAGCTGTCGCGCGGCCTCGGCCCGTTGCGGGTCCGGGTAGCGCGGGTCGCGGCGGACGGCCTCGAAGGAGTCGCGGGCCAGCGGGAGGTTACGAGCTGCGTAGTAGGTGTAGCCGACGAGGAGAAGGTGCGGGAACGGCTCGCCGGCGGGGGTGCGGCGGGCGAGGCGGGCGAGGAGATCGAGCGCTTCGCCGGTGCGGTGGTTCAGGTTCAGGGCCGCGACCATGATGGCGTCGGTCTCGGGGTCGGGGCTGATGCCGCGCAGCCGCTGCGCCCAGTAGAGGGCCTGCGGGGCGTCCCGGCGGTGGAGCGCGACAATGGCGGTGGCGGCGACCGCCTGCGGGTCGTCGCGGTTCTTCGCCAGGAGCTGGTCGGCAAGCGCCTGCGCCTCGTCGAACTCCTCGAGCTTCAGGTGAAGGTCGAGGGCCTGGCGGAGGTAGGCCGATTTGCCGAGGGCCGGAGGGAGATCATCCGCAAGCGGCCCGGCCTGCTCCGGAGCAGGCTCGGCGGGGATCTGCTGGGCGGCGGCGGGCGCTGTCAGGACTGCCGGAAGGCCGAACCGAAGCGCAAGGGACGCGAGACGGGAGAGGAAACCTCTCCGGCGAGGGCAGGGGGGTGGCAGGGGGTGCATGAGTCATGGGGTTACAACAGTCCTCCGGGTGAGAAGGGAAAGGGCGCGGCGGTAAGCGGCCCGCGCCTCGGTTCGTTCGCCGAGCCCGGTGTGGATGTCGCCGAGCAGGGAGTAGTCGTCATGGCCGGGGCGTGGGTTCTTCCGGATATGAACGAGCTGATACCGGAGCGCGGCGCGCAAACGGCCGAGGTGGAAGCAGGCCCGGGCGAGTTCGCCGGGGTCTTCGGTGTCCTGCAACACGCGGCGGAAGAGCGTCCCGGCCCGCGTGTTCAGGCCGGCGGCGCGGAAGAGTTCCGCCAGTTGCAGGACCGCGGCCGGCGCGAGATCCACGTTCGATTCGGCCTTGCGTCCGAGTTTTTCGAGGTATCCGCGCACGGCGTCGAGGCCGGACGCGGCCCGGAGGGCCTCCATGGCCGCGACGGCCGCCTGCGCGGCCTGTGCATGGCGGCGCAGCGGGACGTCTTCGAGCGCCTTGAGGGCGCGGGCGGGTTGTTTCCGGGCGAGGAGGACTTCGGCGAGTTCGATCCGGATGAAGGGATGTTCGGGGCCGGCCTGCACCGCTTCGTGGAGGGCCTCGGCGGCCTTGTCGAGATGGCCGGTGCTGCGGGCGAGGTCCGCAAGGGCGAGGCAGCAGGTGACGGTCGAGGAGGGATCGATATCGAGGCGGAGGCGGAGGCTTTCCCTGATGGCGTCGAGGTCTTCGAGGGCGGTGGCGAGCTGGTGGAATTGTTCGGCGTGGTCGATGTCGCGGGTGCGATGGCTGAGGGAGCGCCAGAGACCAAGGGCCTGTTGATAGCGGCCGAGCGTCAGGGCGGTCCGTGCCGTGGCCTCGAGGCAGGCGTCGTTGTCGGGGTCGAGCTCGTGCGCCTTCCGGAAGTGTTCGAAGGCGCGCTCGAATTGCTGGGTCTCGTCGAAGATCAGGGCCAGCCGGTAGTGGGCCTCGGCGTCGCCGGGATGGCGGGCGAGATGCTCGCTGAAGACGCGGAGCGCCTCGTCGCGACGGGCTGCCTCCCCGAGAAGGCGGGCCGTCAGGAAGACGAGTTCGTCGTCGTTACTGTAGACCTCGTATCCGGCGAGCAGCGCGGAAAGGAGGTCGCCGGTCCGGAAGAGGCCGGGATTGAGTTCGAGGCACCGATCGAGAGCCTCCCGGCGGCCTTTCCGCGCGAGGCGCAGGTAGAGGTCGAAGGCCTTGTCGGGTTGAGCGTTCCACTCGTGGATTTGCGCCAGCTGCATGGTGTAGGAGTCGCGGAGCGGGTCCCGGCCGGGGCCGGAAGCCGCGGCGGGGAGGGCGAGATACTTTTCATAGAGGGGCACGAGGTCCTTTTGACGGCCGGCTTCGATGCCGGTCTTGAGGGCCTCCGGGATGAGTTTTCGGAGTGCGTGGGGGTCGTTGGTTCCGCGGACGCGCTGTTCCAGCAGGGCGAAGGCGACCTCGGGTTGGCTGGTTTCACGGGCGAGGGTGACGCGCAGTTCGGCGAGGTCGGGGGGGAGGGATTCGCCGGAGGTCTCGAGGCGGTCGATGGCGGCGAGGGCGAGGCCGGGGTTGCCGGCGTATCGGAAGGTTTGCACCGCCTGCCGCGCGAGCCCCGGGGTGAGGGGCTTGGCGGATTCGAGCAGGCGCATCTGGACGATCCCGGCCAGCGGGAGTTCGTGTTCGGCGAGGGCTCGTGCGACGATCGCGGCGAGGACGGGGGTCCGGGCCTCGGGCGGAATGCCGCCGGCGCGGCGGAGAACCTCGCCGGCGGCGGCCCGGAAGTGCCCGGTCCGCCGCAGGAACCCGGTAAGGATGGCGAGCGAGGATTCATTCCAGCCGTCGTCGTGGCAGATGCCGATCGCCTCGGCGGCGAGGGCGGCGGTGGCGGATGCGGCATCGGCGGCGGAGTCCCGGTCGAGCAATTGCCCGGCGGCCGCGGCGTCGCCGTCGGCAAGGTGCCGCTTGAAAAGTTCGTGGCGATTGGGGATCAGCAGCGCGACCGCGACGCCACACAACAGCAAGGCCAGCAGCACCGCCGTCCCGGGGGCGATCGACCGCGGGGAGCGATGGGGCGGCTTGGAGGGGGGGGCGCAGTTCATCGGGCGGCGGTAGATGCGGCCGGGGCGAGGGCGACTTCGGCTTGCGGGGGCACGGTGAAAGCGAGGCGGCCGTCGGG